>CAMZGI010000020.1 GCA_947306305.1 uncultured Fibrobacter sp. | reverse complement strand
AGTTCCCGAAGGTGGACCCGGTTCTCGGCCCCGAAATGCGCTCCACCGGCGAAGTCCTCGGCCTCTCCGACGACTACGCCCTCGCTTACTACAAGAGCCAGGAAGCCGCCGGTTCCCTCCTCCCGTCCGAAGGCGCTGTGCTCATCAGCCTTTCTGACAAGGTGAACCTCTCCGAACAGGCTATCGAAATCGGTAAGGAGTTGTAGAAACATCCTCGCCTCAGTCATGTCAGTCCGCAAGCGGCCTGTCGCGACATTCGGCTTGCGGCGTTTTCCAGAAGCTCGGCTTCAAGATCTACGCTACCGAAGGTACCGCAAAGTTCTACGAGAAGGAAGGCGTGAAGTGCGAAGTGGTGAACAAGATTGCTGAAGGCCGCCCGAACGTTCTCGACATCATCCTGAACAAGCAGGTGAACCTCATCATCAATACGCCGTGGGCAAAGCGCGACGCCATCAAGGACGACAAATGCTAAGGACGAGTGAAGCAGGACTGCTTGCAGGCCTATTTCCGAGCCCCGCATTTGGGACACGAAGAGTCCAAAGCGCTATCCGCAAGGCCGCCATCAAGAGTGTGCAAGGTAAGTGTCGCACAAAAATGCTCGCATTTTTGTATGACCGAACCGAAGCCACGGACGCGAAGCGTCAACTACAAGGTTCCTTACATCACGACCCTCGCCGGTGCTTATAACACAGTGAAGGGAATCGCCGCTGCTCGCAACGGCCATGGTGCTGTTAAATCTCTTCAGGAATACCACGCTTCTATCGAGGAAGTGTAATTAGCGTGTCATCCTGAGCGGAGCCCTGTCATTCTGGAGCGAAGCGATAGAATTCAGGGCGAAGTCACTAGCGCCTAACTACATTAGTATATCGCGCTGGCCCCTGTGGGGGTAGGATCTAAAAGCATTAAAGACCGTAGTAGTAAATGCTGCGGTCTTTTTTATGTATTTAGCTGTCCTGTCTCTAGCATGACATTCCCGTTTTGTTCAAAGTCTCTTTTTTCATAAAGGTAGTTACGTCATGCGACAACAGGTGTCGTATAGAGCGACTTTGATAGGATAGCGTTTTTGGGGTGCCTTGAGCATTTATAATTTATATTTTGCCAAATCTCAAAAATTTTGACACTTTTGGTAGATTATAACGTCATATTTTACCAAATCTTAAAAAAAGTGACATTTTTGGATAAAAATGATGTTATATTTATCCAAAAGCACCAAAGGAGCTGGTTATGGTGTACCAAAACGAACTAGTGGGAAGATCAGAAGAAATTGCCAAATTGACGAAAATCATCGATAGCCCAAGAGCCGAATTCGTAGCGGTTTTCGGTCGCCGTCGCGTTGGTAAAACATTCTTGATAAAGAGTCTTTTCCGCAATAAGTTCGCTTTTTTTGCGACTGCCGTGGCAAATATGAATTTCCGGGGGCAGCTCCAAGGTTTTAACAACACTCTTGCCCGTTATTTCGGGGGTACCCATTCCGCAAACAATTGGATGGATGCATTCGAAGATCTGCGAACGTGCTTAGAAAACTCGCCTAAAGGACCCAAGATTATCTTCCTAGATGAATTGCCGTGGTTTGATACGGCCAGATCTAATTTCGTGAGTGCTTTGGAATACTTTTGGAACAGTTGGGCATCCGACCAGAAAGATATAAAACTCATCGTCTGCGGGTCGGCGACTTCTTGGCTGTTAAATAAAGTCATCAACAGTCGTGGTGGGCTTCACAACCGCGTAACGCATCAAATTCACCTAGCTCCGTTTACACTTGCCGAATGCAAGGAATACTTTGCTTGGCGGGGATTCTCATTTGATAACCGCGATATTGCCCTTTGTTATATGGTTATGGGCGGAGTCCCTTTTTACCTTTCACAAATGGAAACCGGATTGAGCGTCGCTCAAAATATTGACAACATTTTTTTCAAGGCCGGAGCGGAACTTTCCAACGAATTTCATAACCTTTATGCCGCCTTGTTTAAGCAATCTGATTTGCATACACAAATTGTCTCTGCATTAGCCCAAAAAGCCAAGGGCCTCACCCGAAATGAACTGCTCAAAGCATTGAAAATTGAAAGCAGCGGTATTTTCAGCAAGACCATTGAAGAACTGGAAAGTTGCGATTTCATTCGCACTTATACTCCCTTTGGCAAGCAGAAAAAAGATGGTCTTATTCAGCTTGTCGATTTCTATACGCTATTCTATTTCAAGTTCATCAAAGAAAACAAGCGTCGCAGCGAAACTTTCTGGAGTTCAATGCAGAATTCCGCAGTTTTTTCGAATTGGAGCGGTTATTCCTTCGAAATGCTTTGCCTGCACCACATTACACAACTGAAGCGAGCTCTCAAAATAGAGGGCTTGCAGAGCCTGCCCTGCAGTTGGTCGGCCAAAACAGAGAATGGTGGTGCTCAAATCGACTTGATTCTTGACCGAGCCGATAATATTTTGAATTTATGCGAAATGAAGTTCACAAAAAATCCGTTTGTGATAGATAACGACTACGCCAAAGCCCTAGACGAAAAAATGGATTTATTCCGCGAGCAAACCCGCACGAAAAAGACGCTGATGAGGACACTCGTCAGCGCAGAAAGTTTGAAGCCCGGCCCTTATACCAACCGAATTCAGAGCCTAGTGACGCTGGATGATTTGTTTAAATAAACTAGAATATTATCCCTGATCATACCATAAAACATCCTCATGGCATGCGACAACTGATGTCGTTAATGGGGTGTAGGAAAACTTTGAGTAATGTGCAAAAAAAATGCATATTACTAGGTTTTTATGGAAAGAAACAGTGCTTTTGCCTTTTTTGAGGGTATATTTCATTGGGAATTTTCAAAATAAGGAGAAAACAAAATGGCAAAGGAAAAATATAAGGACGGTGATAACGCCACTATAAACAAAAAAGAACTGGCAAATGTTCTTGGCTGTATACTTAGTGTGCCAACACCTTTAAAAGAGGATATTGCCACAAGTGATTGGTTAGAACTAAAAAGAGCCTTAAACCCCGTCAACAATATGATTACAAAAGAATTGACAACTAAATTTATTAAGAATTTGGTTGCAATTTTCCAAAACACTCCGGGCGGTCTTCCTGATGAAATCAGGAATAATATTGATGGGCTAATTAATGACAACGATTCTGTAAATGTGAATGCAAATGGATATGACTTTTTCAAGTCTCCGATTGTGGCGGAAGTCAAGGCAAATATTCCTTATGTAGGAGATAAATATGGTGCTAGTCAAAAAAACGGCTTGATAAAAGATCTCAACGGGCTATTACTTGATCCAGAAGATCCTGGCAGACCAAAAAAGAAAAGAGGACGGGATTTAACGAATGAATACAAGTTTCTTGTTGTTCTAGATTATAAACATTTTGATTATAATACGCTTGACGCTGTTAAAGATCTTATAAAGGGCGATGAATTTAAAGAAGTTGAAATTATTGAAGATATAAAAGAGCCGCAACCCTTAGACAAGAAACATGTCTATATTGTAATGCTTGATCTTTAAATTTTTTTCATTCAATTTCTACCATGATATACAGCCCCTCTTAAGGGGCATTTTTCATTCTAGCCTCTATCCGTCTATAATTGTCGCATAGTCAATGTATTTTTATTGCGTCAACTTTTTTTAGGAGCAAAAAATGACGCAGAAAGAATTGATTGATAAAGTCCATGGCGAATTGTCCGGCAGAGTCCCGTTTGCCGAGGTAGTCCACCGTATTGCGAAAACCTTTGTCCAAGAGGGCGAAACAAATTTCCGCACATTATTTGCAAGGCTTGAACCGGCTTCAAGCGCATATGTCTATGCCTACCTGGATGATGTTTCGGATGGTCCATGGGATATCTGATTGCAAAATGAGGTCTGTATGCAAAGTGAAGATAATTTGATTTTGGAACCGTATCCGATTTCTGCCATGCGGAAAATTTTGGATTATATCGAAAAGACGCGGAATATTCGTGTTGACATCGGCCGCATTCCGCTTGATGACAGAGAGACGCTGGAACTTTTCAAGAAGGGCGATACGGATGGTGTATTCGGATTCGATGCTCCTGACATACAAGAATATTCAAAACAGCTGAAGCCAGATAGCTTTGATGAATTGATGATTTTAGGTGCGCTATGTGGACCTGCGAGAGCGTTTAGGCCCGCGACCTCTGAGTTGATTACTGAATATATCGATAGAAAGAGGGGCGAATGGGATTATAGCTGTATTCACCCGGATGTAGAACCGATTATTTCGGCTACCCGCGGCATGATTATTTACCAAGAGCAAGTAACGGAAATTCTTTGCAAAATTGCGGGATACACCCCAAAAGCGGCTGAAACTGCTCGGCGTATACTCGCCAAGAAAAATCCTGAAAAAATCGCGAAACTTGAACCAGAATTCTTTTGTAGGTGTGTGGCTAAGGGCTATAACCAACAAATCGCTTTGCAAATATGGGACCTTCTTCTCCAATACGCAAAAAATGCTGTTTGCAAAACGCTCGTGTCAATTTACACCTTCGTTACCTACCAGTTTGCCTATTTGAAAGCACATTATGAAAGTGAATTTTGTGCTGCAATAAACGGCGTTAAATAGGAACTCTTGGTATGAATCCACATGTGTTACGAATAGGAAATTGACACATGACTAAAAGGTCGAAAGATTTTTTGATTTGGCGAGAAGTGCCGACAGAGAATAAGGATGTCCGTGATGCGGTGGATCTTACGCTGAAACACTGCAAGGAATTTTGGGCGGAAGATGCCAACAAAATAAACGGACGGCATGTCTTGATTACGGGCTATTCGATAGGGTGTAGCGAAAGAATCAAAGACATGATAAAACTTTTAAAGCAGTGTTACTCTCCGAAATCCGTAACCGTGCTAAAGATAGCCGCGAGGGAAGAAAGGAAGGGCTTATGAACGGTAGTAGAATGTTAATGTTGCGACATGTCCATTGGGATGATCTCGAGAGGTTTTATAGCAAAGTCGAGGACGGCCCCGCACTTGTCCGAAAATGGAAACGGCAACTGAAGGAATGGGAACGACCCCCTAGGGATTTGGACAAATTCTATGCAACCATCCACAAACGCAAAGACCTGAAGGATCTTTTTATTTCAACGGATTACGAGGAAATTGTCAGTGTTATGATAAACACCCAGTTCCTGATGGACCGTAAGAAAAAACTGAATAGCGAATTTAAGTGGACAAGGGCGAACAAGCAGAAACTGGTGCTGTTCGACAAGCACATCCGCAAACTGTATAACGAAATCCACCGCACCTTCGTGAAAACCAAGAAGGACCTGGACTCCTTAATCGTGGCGGGGCGCAAGGAATACAAGGATTACCAAATAACCGCAGAAATTTCGCCCTACGAAAACTGGGACATTAAAGGCGAAACGGGCTACACTCCGTCTTTGTTGCTGTGGTATGCCGACTGGGAAATGTGTAGTGGATACTCGTTCGGAGAGGGGCAGCACCCGTGGAATCCGTGGAACAAGCACGGACCAGAAACCATCTGCGCTTGGAAAGAAATGCTCAAAATCAGGGAGTTCGTCGATAATGAAGTCACCACATTTCTTGACACGCTCTTATACAACGAAAGGTACAGCCTATATTCGTTTCAGGATATCGTGAACATGGACCCGCGACAGTTCGGAATCAAGTACACTGCGGCGTATTATGGCGGGAACCCGCTAGGTCCGAAAGAGGATGATGAGTAAGAATGAGTATGTAGCCATGAATAAACAAAAGATGCTTTTCATTGAGGTAAATTATGTGGAGTAAAACGAGACAAATTCTAGAAAGTAGGCTTGTCGGCCCCCTTAAGGGACGCGTAAGCTACCATTACGATGTCTATCGCACCAAAGGCTGTAAGGAAAAGCGTGACTGGTGGTCTGAAATGCACGTGCTATCCATTATCGTAGATGGCGAAGCATGGTTTTGCACAAACCCGCAATTCTACCGTCAATATTATCGTGACGGAGCTTATCGTTTTGGAGAAATAAGTGAAAATGAAATTATCCGCGAAACGGGGCTAGTTGCAGGTGGCTTTTGGGAAACAAGGGCGATGTGGTATATCCACGAATACTTGAACGAACTTTCTATCGATCAGGCTATAATGCATGACAACTATTTTATCCGTTTGCTTGCGGTGCTTGACGCTCGCCTAGGAAAGCGTAAAATCAAGGCTCTTGTGGACAACATCGAGAACGAACCAGAATGGTTCTGCAAGTGGATTTTGTTGAGAAAGGATTCGGTATGAGCAGAACAGAAAAGGTGCACACGCACAAGAGTCCTGGAGTCAAACGCTTGGCCGCCTCGCTCCATGCAATAGTCAAGGCAATTCGATCAGCGAGCAAAAGCGAAATAAGAAAAATGTCTGACCCCGAAGACATGAATTTTGCATTCGAGAACAAACGAAGGAGACATCTTTTTCGCCCCGGCAGTGCGGGCTATCTTGACCCAGCCATGACCGAAGCAGATTGTTTGAAAAAAATGCTTTCTGCCAAACAGACGATACTTAATAACGCTCATCCTTGGTATGAGTACCTCTTTAGTGACAATACTCTACGCAAGGACATCAAAAGCAGAGCAAAGCAAAAGGACCCAGCATTCAAGGGTAATGCGTTTCAAGCGATGTTGCAGCTCTCCAACGATGAACTGGCAGAATGCGTCCATCGCTATTACGCGAGCAAGGGATTAAAAGGGAAAACGTTGAAATTTCGCTAAAATAGCCCGCTTTACGGAAAAAACACGCTTTTTCGGTCGAAAAAGTGCGTCAAAGTGCCGGTAATTCGGTCGAAAAAGTGTAGTTGAAAGATCGGAATCTCGCTTTTAGAACTGAAATTAACAAAAGTCCTATGAAAAATGTAATTGCAGTTGCAAAAGTCGTATGACTTTTGTTATTTGAAAATATGAAACTATTCGGGTATAATTGGAATGCTCGAAATTTTGCTAAAATTGCCTGTTTTCAGGAAAATGCACTTTTTCGATGGAAAAAGTGTATTAATGCTACACTAATTCGGTTGAAAAAGTGTATTGGAACGTTGACAATTCGGTTGGAAAAGTGTAGTTTTAGGGTATGTTCAAGCGAAAAATCCTTAAAGAATTCGAAAATTGGAAGGTTTCGGGGGGCAAAAAGAAGGCCCTGGTTGTTAAGGGAATGCGCCAAATAGGCAAGACATCCAGTGTTCTGGAATTCGCCCGAAGCAATTACGAGAATGTCGTTTATATAAACTTTAAGGAAAACGAAAACGCGAAGCAAGTCTTCGAGGGAGACTTGAACGTCAACAGGATTACCATCGACCTTTCGGCACTTTTCCCGAACGCACGTTTTGTCGAAAACAAGACCGTCATCATCTTCGATGAAATTCAAGAATGCGCAAACGCCCGCGCCTGCATCAAGCCCTTTATGGAAGATGGCCGCTACGACGTTATTTGCACAGGTTCACTGCTTGGCATTAAAGGATATAATCGAAAAAAAGGAAAAGGCGTTCCAACCGGTTTCGAAAGAATTATTTATATGAAGCCAATGGATTTCGAAGAATTCCTGTGGGCAAAAGGTATTGGCGATAATGTCATTGAATACTTAAAAGAATGTTTCATCAAAAAAGAACCAGTAAGCGAAGCCACGCATAATGCCATGCTTCGTTACTTTAAGGAATACCTTTGTGTGGGAGGTCTCCCTTATGTCGTTTCCCGTTTTGTCGAGACAAGCGACATGAATGTCGTCTGGCAGGAACAGCAGGATATTCTCGAAGAATACAAGGACGATTTTGGCAAACACCTTGACGAAAACGAAAACGAGGAAATAGATCGCACACTTCTTGGTCGCATCAATCGTGTATTTGATTCCATCCCCGCACAGCTTGCAAAAGAAAACAACAAGTTTGTCTATTCGCAACTAGAAAAGAAGGGACGTTCCGAAAATTACCAGACCGCAATCCAGTGGCTCTATGATTGTGGCATCATCAATATCTGCTACAACCTGACCAACATCGCGGAACCCCTTGACGGCTATAAAATCGAGAATACATTTAAGATTTATGTGCAGGATTCCGGATTGTTTGTTGCGATGCTTGAACGCGGTACTGCCGCAAAGATTCTAAGCGGTGATATGGGATTCTATAAAGGTGCCATCTACGAGAACATCATTGCGGATTGTTTTTCGAAACAAGGGCGCAAACTGTTCTACTTCCGCAAGGATTCCGGTCTTGAGATCGACTTTGTAGAAAATGTCGGAGGCGAACTCGCTATTATTGAAGTCAAGGCGACATCGGGTCGTTCCAAGTCGGCAAAAACCGTTCTTAGTAACGACAATTACGCTGCCAAAATCGGTTACAAACTTTCCGAAAAAAACATCGGCGTAGCCGACAAGATGGTTACTCTGCCGTACTATATGGCAATGTTTCTGGAGTGAAAAAGGGGAATGCCTTCCCCTGATTGCAGCCTCGGTGCGACGAGTCTTCCATCACCCCTTCGCCTAGGGGCAAAACGCCCCTAAGACTTAGTTGTTTTGGCTGAAGAATGCTTCAAAGCTTCCTTTTTATAGAACTCATCTATCATTTTTCGTTCGTCATCTAAAAGCCCATACGCATCGTAGACAAGTTTGTTAGCCTTATCTTCTAAATCTTTTGTATCATCACCATTCTTTTTCGCAAATAATTTGCTAATGCTTTATCGCAGCAGTATACATAGCAACCTTTCATGCCGCGAGTCATCAGAGTTCTGTATGTATTTTTGATGATTTCATCGGCAATTTTGTGTGCTTTGATAGAATTTTTCTTATTTAGAGACTTTATCCCTTTTAGTGAATTATCCGTTCTTGCTCTTTGGGTAAAGTCTGTTACAATTTGCCCATTTGCATATCGGAGGTCTTTGCCAATAATCACTCCTACATAATCAAATTCCAATCCCTGAGATGTATGGATACAGCCGACTTGTTCTACAGAACCAGGGTCAATTGCATAGGTTGTTGAATTTTTGAGATTCCAACTAATTCCGAAAGAGCCGATTTTAATATCGTGATAATTGGTGTTGTTTTCCTCTTTCTTATTCCAATCCCAACAATAACCAGCTAAAATACGGGATCGATTATTCATCTTATTCTTTTCAAAAATCAAATCACGAACTTCTTCAGGTTTGTCAAAAACCTTAAAATCAAAATCGATTCCGTCTAGATTATAGTTTGCGGTTTCCCTAATTCCAAGAACGTCATCTAACCATGCAAGATAGCCATCTGACCCATTGCAACGGAATTGTGACTGCAACTGAACTCGTTCTACTGCTGAGTCTAATTGGTGGGCCCATTTTTCAATTTCTTCAATAGAACCGATGTCTTCTATCGTTACACGTTGGCTTTCATCAATAAAGAATACGCTGCAATATGACGCATTGATTATTTCTTTGATCTGATTTTCGCCCTTATTATGGAACATACCTGATTTTTCGTTCAGTCGATGAGATTCATCGGCCAATATGGTATGAACGGAATTGGATGGAGCATCTGTATAAACTCCAGAGCCTTTGAGCATGTTGTCAATGCTGCTTTTCTTAAATTCTCCCTTCAATTTGGCAAGATATACATTTCGGGGTGCTGAATTTTTTGATGTGTATTGGACAAATTGACCCATTTTGGTTAAATTTGCTAATAAATTAATCGCTAGAACTGTTTTTCCTGTACCGGGTCCACCTTCAACAATAATTGTTCTTTTTTGTTCTTTTTTTAGAGATTCATCTGCCCATTTCAAAATCTGTTCGTAGATGACTTTTTGATCATCTATTAAGGTAAACTCTTTGTTCCCTTTCAACATTCCGACAATCGCATTTTGCAAACTTTTAGATGGTCTTATTTTACCGTGATCAATTTGATACAAAATTTCACGATTGTCGCCTTTTCGAATGCATTTTTTTATGAATTCTCTAAGCTTAGGAACTTCTCCTTTCGTGAAAGCAGGAGCGTCGTCTAAATAAATCTTGTACTGAGATGCATCTAATGGATCACTTTCTTTTCTTATATAATTGTGGAGGTATGCGCATGGTGATAGTTTGATTTTCGAATCCTGTACACTTTGGTTATAATCCTCAATCATTTTTGAATAAGACCAAACCTGATATGACGGGTGTACATGTATTCTATTGGCTCCTCCTAAATATGTTTTTACCAATGCGTCTGCAGAATTCACTGCTTCAATCTTATCCCATTGCTTTAATTCAATTATAACAGCATTGCCCTCTTCTTTTTCGTTATATCCCGAAATGATGAAGTCTATACGCTTACTTGTTTGAGGAATGTTGTATTCTATGGCTATACCAGCATTTTTCGGAATTCCTTCGTCATTCAATACTTTATACATGTGTTGAAGTGAGTTGTCCCAAGATCGAAATTCGTTTTGTGGTGTTGCTCGCCCCATTTTTTCCCAAATAGTGTATTGAACTTCCTTTGCGATGGTGTCATTTTCAACACTATTCATAAAATCAGATTTTATTCCGCTATAAACAATCATACTTTTTTCCTACAATTCGTTGTATTTCTTAGCTGTACCTTTGGCCTTGTCTACAGGATATTTCTCGCCATTGATTCTCAACTTCTCGTCCATGATTTCTTCAATGTCAAGATTGTACTTGTCTGCAATCAGGAATGCGTAATTGAGCACATCAGCGAGTTCTTCCCTAACTTTCTCAACTTTCACGTCTTCGGGCTTTTTCCAAAGGAATGCGTTGAGCAGTTCCCCTGCTTCACCCGAAAGAGCTATTGCAAGGTCTTTTCCGTTGTGAAACTGATCCCAATCGCGGACAACCGTAAACTGTTTCACCTTGGCCTTCATGTTTTCAAAGTCATTCATTAGCGACCTCTCTTGGCATCAAATTGTTTTCTTGCCAGTGCATATGCATCGTCAAACGGCAATTTCAATTTGTCGAGCATTTCTGGATGCGAAATCGCCCAGCTCACATAGTAGTAGGCCAACAATTCATAGCCGCCAAAGTCTTTCCTTGGAACGCTATTCAATTTGTAGCCGCTTTTTTGCGCAGGGCTAATTCCATTTTGCCCGACCATTGCACATTCAAACGCAACCTTTTCAACATCTTCCGGAAGCAAGCCCTCGAAGTATTCCAGTGCGCCGACCATATACGACGACATCATCATGGTAATAATCGGGTTCGCATTTGCAGGATTGTGCGTTTCGTTGAACTGTTCCTGCTGGCGATCGGCTTCGGTCTTGATTTCGCTTTTTTCTACGCCAGAAAGCGTGAAGTATTTTACCAAGCCAATTGATGTCGCTATTTTTTCAAAGATGGCATACTCGTCGCCTACGCTATAGGACGCAAGAGAATCTTCGAACATCTTGAAAAATTCATTTGCTTTGTTCAACATGTTTGACGATGGCTTATAATAATTCACAAAGTCAAGCCCATACAACTTGCGCAGCATCAAGGACTGAAGTAAATCCATCAAC
Organism: uncultured Fibrobacter sp.; assembly: GCA_947306305.1. Classification (GTDB taxonomy): domain Bacteria; phylum Fibrobacterota; class Fibrobacteria; order Fibrobacterales; family Fibrobacteraceae; genus Fibrobacter. Next base: position 9,773 of record CAMZGI010000020.1, on the reverse strand, counting down.
TTGTTCGCATCCTTGATGAACTGTGGGAATTCTGCCACATTGGCTGTTTGCTTTACAGCCTCAATGTTACTCGTTTCCATCGCAAACAATGAGTGAAGCTGAAGCGGTCTAAATTCGGCTTTGTCGTATATTCTCTGTTCAACATACAAGTCCAGCGGAGCGTTCATGACTTGAAGGGACATCCCCTGGAAAAGTTGCTTTGCAAGTTCTTCCGTCTTAACAGGGCCTAGTTTCTTCCGCAGTTCGTCAAAATGACGTTTGTAATCTTGCAGGAATTCATCAAAATTCTTTTGATTAAAGCCAATCGCCTTTAGTCTTCCCGCCTTTTGTGCCGAAAGCATCATTTCGAGATGCATCAACTCGTGTAGCATGTAATGGCAATAATTTCCATCACTCTTGTACTTGACCACGTGTTCCTTGCGATGATGGAAATCTGCAAATTCCAGATGAGCCAATGTATCCTGCTCATCGTCTTTTTCAAATTTTATGGTTATGCCAAAATCTGATTCTAATTGCTTTGCAACATCAAACACTTTAGATTCATAATCAATTGATTCAGAAAGATCTCTAGCTATAGTCAGGAGCAATTTCAACAGTTCCTGTCGTACACCGGGATCTTCCGCACGATTAACACCCTTTACAGCACCACGACTTGCATAATCAAAGGCCTTATCCAGTTCGTCTCTCTGGTAGTAAGCCAAAGCTATTCCGTAGTAGCTGTTTGTATAGGAATCATCTAGTTCTAGGGCGCGTTCCATATAGCGGATCGCATTGTCGTAATCCTTCTTTCTGATAAGGGTTCCCGCCACATTGTTCAGTGCTATGGCATTATCTGGATAATATTCCAACACCTTCTTGTAGTACTTGTCTGCAGCCTCAACATTATTCTTGGCATTTGCAAGAATGTTGCCCATCATGATGAGCGCCCACATATTTTTCGGGTCAATAAGAAGTGCTTCAAGGACTTCATCCATGCCCTTGTCTACTTCACCCTGCTGATAAAGGACCTGTCCCAACAAGCGATGAGCCTCGGAATAACCGGGACAAGCCTTGATTGCCTTCAGCAGCAAATCCTTGGCTGCATTAAATCGTCCTTCGCCACAAAGCACGGAGGCCTTGTTGAAATTAGCTTCGGCCTTCTCAAGAGCATCGGTATCAAAAACAATACGGACAACGGAATCGGAAATGACTTCGACCGTAGGTGGACAACCTTTTTCTGCAAAATGATGAACAATTTGTTTTTTCAACTCTTCGGCATTGGCTGCTTCAAAATTTGAAGAGTCAACCGACTGAACAATCTCAATTCTAGCCATAGGGACATCCTTATCTACGAGATAAGCCCCTATCAAATCCAATCGGCTTTGTCCAAATAAAAAAGGCGTGGAGCCGAAAGTGCTTATTTGTTCTGCGGGCTACCACACCCTTGTACGCAATAAGCACAAACGACCCACGCCCCGATTGGGACGTGAGCGCTCGTCTTATTCTCGCGTACTTTGAAAGTGGTAGTTTCAGAACAGAGAATAAGAGACGAATCTCAAAATTTTAATTGCTCCGCACCTTGCAGTACAGAGCTATGTCAATTGCAAAATAGCATATATTCACGACAAATACATTCACGCTAGAAAAATTTTGAGAAAAATACTCAAAGCTCTTGACTGCCGACCTAAATTTTTATACATTTGTGCAGTAGCATCTGTTTTTTCAGCTTGTAAACAGACGAGGTTGATATGAATAAGCAAAACATCGAGCCGGACAAGGCTATTGAAACCGTTTCCAACAATTCCGTTCCGCCCGAGAAGCCAGAATTTTCCCTAATAGACGAAGCCTTTCTCAAGTCTCGAATCTACACCATTCGCGGACTCAAGGTAATGCTTGATGCCGATTTGGCCGAGATTTATGGGTATTCGACAAAACGATTCAATGAACAGGTGAAGAACAACATCGAGAAATTTGATGATGATTTTCGTTTTCAATTAACATCTGATGAAGTGACTACATGTTCAAGGTCGAAAAAATCGACCTTAGAGCAAGAAAACTTGAGGTCGAAAAAATCGACCTCAAGTTGGGGTGGGCAAAGATACGCCCCCTACGCTTTTACCGAACAGGGCATTTACATGCTTATGACTGTTCTCAAAGGCGAACAAGCTGTCGCACAAAGCAAAGCTCTTATCCGCCTTTTCAAGCAGATGAAGGACTATATTGTTGCGGAAAATCGCCATCTACTTGGATATGATGAAATCTCTCGTATTGCTGTGCAAACAGAACGTAATACCAAAGATATTGCGATTATTCAATCCGATCTTCAGAAGGTCATGGAAAATTTCATTGATCCTACAACATACAAGCACTTTCTGATTCTTGACGGTCAGAAACTGGAGTCAGATATTGCTTATACGCAGATATACAGCAAGGCCAAAAAGTCTATTTTGATTATTGACCGTTATTTGGGTGTAAAGACTCTTGATTTGTTGCGCGATATCGCGAAGGGCGTTTTGATAAAGATAATCAGCGATGCAAGGGGATGTGCTGCCTTGACGCGACAGATTCAAGATGATTTCAAAACGGTGAGGCCTGATGTCAATCTTGAAGTTCTACAAACGGAGCGCAAATTTCATGACCGCTATGTTTTTCTGGATTATGGTACACCTGACGAAAAACTTTTTCATTGCGGAGCATCTTCTAAAGATGGCGGCAATAGGATTATGACTATTATGCAGGTTGAATGCCCTGATGTTTATCATACACTTGTGGATTCGCTGTGTTTTACAAGACCCTTAGACCCGTAAAACTGATGAAGCGTATTTCACATTTTAGTCATTGTGCCGCCCCAAGCACGGCGGACTTCTAAAATTTTTTTGTTCTTCAAGTAATTATTGTCTTTTGTTGCTAGATGTGCTGAAAATTTAAACTTGAGGCTTTATGTGACTGTATGTGTCGCATCGTGGTTGTATATTGTAGTGTGAGGTAAATTATGTGGAGCGAATATCTGTGGCAACGAGCAACAAATGACAATGAAAAAGTCATGTTTCGCTTTTATGGCATGTTGGCGAACGAATACAAGCCGGTTTATTTGATTTTGACAAACAAGGAACTTGTTTTTGAAAAATATGGAAAGCAGGGGTGTGCTATCATTCCCGCTTTGTTCTCTTCTCAGGAACAAAAAGATTGTGATGAAATGGTGAAAAAATTTATAATAACACTGCAAAAGAGCAAGTATAGATTTTTGCCCCTCTATAAATTTTTGCGTGATGATTCTGGATTTGAAGGCTTTTTTCCCTTCTTTGCAGTCTTCCCACGAATCAATGCAGGGGCTGTAATCAAGGAAGAATATGACGACTTTCAGAATTTTAGTGAATTCATTTTAGAACAGTGCCGCGAATTCGGCCTGACACCATTTTTAACGAAGTCGCAAGAATGTGGTTTGAACCACCTCAAGAAAGAGACTTATTTTGCAAATCCACTTCCAACTACATATAGTGAACTTATGCGACGCACTTTATCGGGCGAAATCATGCTTCTGCCTAAGTTCGCTATGTGACAGTATTTGTTATATACAGATTGTATATTCAAAGCAACATGGAGTAAGATTATGACTCTTGACGAAAAAATGCATGAACTGTATTACGAACTGAAGCCCAAGTGCGAAAAAGAAGGGTTGAACCTGGCTTGGGAAGTGCATAAGGCAATAAGGAAATTTCGTAGAGAACATCCTGATTTGGATGAACAATGGTCTAAGGAGGCAGAATGCTTATAAATGGATCTTTGGATGCGGACACTCGTTCGCTTGTGGATGTAGTTTCTGACTACGCTTTCGCACTTGATACCCTTGACGATTACGATCATCAGCGGCTTGCGTTGCCGAAAACGCAAAAACCGGAACGTTTTAAGGCGACTTATGAAAATGCGATGGCGGCGATTCAGGGACTCAAGGAAAAGTTTGGTGGCAGCGACTTGTTCGGTCACGAAAAAGACGATTCCTTCAAGAGCAGCATTGGACAAATCTATCAAACATTCGATGGTGTGGAACTTTATCCATCAGTGGAGCAGAAAGCGGCGATGCTCCTTTATCTTGTTGTTAAGAACCATTCGTTCAGCGACGGAAATAAGCGCATTGCTGCGACTTTGTTTTTGTGGTTCATGCAGAACAATGGTATCTTGTATAACAGTGATGGCGGCAAGCGAATCGCGGATGCAACGCTTGTGGCGATAACGCTGATGATTGCCGAAAGTCGCCCTGAAGATATGGAAATGATGGTGAAAGTGGTGATAAATTTGATGGGGTGATGATGTGCGCTGAACGTCATCTTTGGATTTGCGGAGACATTCACGGCGAGTTGTCGAATTTCATTTGGAAGGCCGCACGTCAATTAAAAATCAGGATTGCCGACATTTTGATTGTCGGTGATTTTGGTGCTGGATTTGGTCGCCCTAAATCCATGGATGTTGCTTACACTAAGATTTGCTCGAAACTCAAAGAAAACGATATTCACTTGTACACCATTCGCGGCAATCATGACGACCCTGCGTTTTTCGATGGCTTGCACGATTATGAACGGCTCCATTTTTTGCAGGACCATCGGATTGTAAAGCTTTGCGGCAAGAAAATTTATCCCATTGGCGGAGCCGTTTCTACAGATATTGATTTAGTCGATCCGTTGACCCGAAAATCCCGTCGGATGCAGAACGATTCGCTGATTAGATTTGGCTCGTCTAAACGCATTTGGTGGCCGGATGAAACTCCTGTGCAAATTACTGAAAATCTTCCTGAAACCGCGGACATCGTTGTTTCGCACGATGCTCCGCTATCGTTTGATCCTCCGCTTATGCAGGAAACCCATGTTCGCGATGATACCTGGCAAAAGGTTGTCGAATCCCGCCGCTACCTTGATTATGTTTTGAATGCAGTCAAACCATCGCAATGGTTTTATGGGCATTACCACAGCCATTACGAAGGCAATTTTCAAGGAACTCTCTATCACGGTCTAGACATTGCGGAAATGACGCCAGTTTGCTGATTGTAAAAATGGCGGGACAGTTTGCCCGCCTGATTAGGTTGAACCTGGGCCTTTCGACCAGCTCAAAAAGAATGTAGATATTTCTTCTATCACCCTCCCCCCCTAAACTGTGGACTTTTTTTGAAAATGGAAAGGGCCGGAAAGGCAAGCTTCCGACCCTTATTGGTGTATATGGAGTAATATAGATATAGAATTTTTTTGAAGATAAGAACTACTTTTTCCGACTATAAAAACATATTTTTTTCATATCAAAGAAAAATGCTGCTTTTGGACAATTATCGGGCTACAATTTGGCTCTGAATTTTTTCGGCGAGCTTGGCTCCCCCCATCAAAGAGATGCACATTAGAGCAAATTCTTCGGCTGTTCCAGCCCCGCGACTAGTCACGATATTGCCATCGACCACGACGCGGTCTTCAGAAAATTCACGGCAAACGAGTTCAGCTTCGCATCCGGGAAAGCAAGTCGCCTTTCTATCTACAAGGATTCTTGCCTTGCTCAATACCAGCGGAGCGGCGCAAATGGCAAAGACCCACTTGTTGTCGTCATTCAGGCTGCAAATCGTATTTTCGACAGCGGTACTTGCCTTGAGATTTTGGACACCAATTACACCACCGGGCAAATATACGGCATCAAAATCGGTCGGCTCAAGCTTGTTCAGAGCCACATCCGCTTCAATCTTGATTCCATGACCGCCTACGACATAAGTGTGCCCAGAAACCGAAGCGACAGTCACATTGAATCCTGCGCGACGCCACAAATCAACCGGAACCACGAATTCCGTTTCCTCAAACCCCTCTGCCAGCAAAACGAGTATTTGCATAAAGCCTCCAAATGTTGCCTATTAATTACACATGTTTATTATAGTATTTTTCTTTAGAAACTGCAAACTCGCAGACGATTTAATTGCATTTCGTCCGAAAACATCGTGTTGATAAGCCTAATCTATAGCAGGTTCCTAGTTAAATTCTATATTTGGCACCATGAATTTCAAAGACAGGATTATTCGTGCGACTGGCAAAAAAACGCCATTCCGCCTTATCGTGGCTGATTTGACCGCCACCATGAACGAAATCGGACGGCACCACAACGCGAAGGGCTTTGCCCTCAAGATGCTCGCCGAGAACTCCATTGCAAGCATTTTCCTCAGCGCAGGCCTCAAATTTGCAGGGACGGTTTCTTACACCACTACGTTTGGCGGCGAAATCACGAAGATCCAGTCCGACTCTACTCCTATGGGTCTTGTCCGCGCGATGATTCCGCAGGCAGAGCTCCAAGCCATCGAAGCCAACGAACCCGCGCTCGTTCCGCAGCATGTAAGCGTCGTAAAGTTGAACGAACTCGGCAAGCGAGTCCACGAAAGCATCATCGAAGCTCCGTCCGTTTCCATGGGACAGAACCTCGCCATGTACTTGCTCCAGTCCGAACAAATCCGTTCCGCCGTGGGTATCGAAGCCCAGTTCAACAAGCAGGATCCGAGCGTGCTGGACTACGCCGCCGGTTTTTACATCGAAGCGTTCCCGGACCTTGAAGACAAGGACATCAACCTGATTGAAGTCATCGTCCAGAACCTTCCCAAGTTCAGCGACATGTTCAAAGCAGACAAGGGTTTTGACTTGGACGAACTATTGGACCAGCTCCGCGGCCCTTACGATATCGACATCGTGCGAGAAATCGACCCGAAGCCGTTCTGCCCTTGCAGCAAAGACCGCATGCTCGCGACACTTGCCACGCTCCCGCTCAAGGACCTGCAAGAACTCAGCAGCGAGAACAAGGATTTGAACGTCGTCTGCGACTTCTGCCGCACCAGCTACACGATCACGCCAGCGGATATGCAAGAAATTATAAATGAGAGAGGTAAGAAGTAGACAGTAAACAGTAGGCAGTAGACAGGATTAGATAGGCGGCTTTGCCGCGATTATACAACTTCCTATCGACTACTTCCTACAGACTACTCCCCCCCTAACCACTAATCACTAACCACCAACCACTAAACCAATGTTTACAAAGCAATGTGTTGTCACTCTTGACTTGGAAGGCGTTCTTGCGCCAGAAATCTGGATTGCAGTTGCCGAAAAGACCGGCATCAAGGACCTCCGCCTCACCACTCGCGACATCCCGGACTACGACGTGCTCATGAAGGGGCGCATCAAGATTCTCGAACGCGAAAACATCAAGCTCTCTGACATCCAGAACGTGATTGCCAACCTTGGACTTTTAGACGGCGCAAGGCAGTTCATGGACACGCTCCGCGACGAAGCTCAAGTGATTATCCTTTCGGATACGTTCCAGGAATTCGCCTACCCCATCATGAAGAATCTCGGTTTCCCGACGATTTTCTGCCACAACTTGGTAGTCGAGAACGACATGATCAAGGGTTACCACTTGCGCATGAGCGACCAGAAGACGAAGGTCGTGAAGCACTTGCAAGAGCTGAACTTCAAGGTGTTTGCTTCGGGCGACTCGTTCAACGACACGGGCATGCTCAAGCAGGCCGACAAGGGCTGTTTCTTCTGCGCACCGGATTCTATCGTGGCTCAGTTCCCGCAGCTCGATTCGACCAAGACGTACGCGGAACTTTTGGACAAATTCCACCAGTTCCAAGACAGTCTGTAAGCTGTCAACTCACGGCTCAAGGCTCATTGCTAAAAGTCGCAGTTCTTGACGCAGCGGTTGTCCTTAAATTCAGCTTCGAGCATGAGTTTGCCAAAACTATAGCGGTGATATTTTCCGTTGCGAAGTCCACGAACAAAGTTCATGTCTTCTTCAATTTGGCCCATCTCGTTGTAGAGTTTCACGACACCATGAATTTGTCCATTCTCGTAAGGAATCTGGCGGCGGAGCTTTCCGTTCTCGTACCAGTCTTCCGACATTCCATTTAACGTGCCGCGGGTATAACGCTCGCGGTTTTTCTTTTTACCGTTCTCATAATAGTGGATGCTAAAGCCTTCTTCTTCGCCATCCTTGTAGCCAATCGTTTCACGCAACTTTCCGTCCTCGGTGAACGCACGAAAAACGCCTTCTAACTTGCCGTTCTTGTAAGGGGCCTCGACCGCCAATTTTCCATTCGGATGGTAGGTCAGCGACACGCCCTCGCGAACGTCCGTTCCCTTGAGGACCGTGTAAATTCGAGACACGCGACCGTCGTCAAACGTCGTTTTAACCGTATCCAAGGCGACCTGCGATGCCAAAGGTGCCGCCAAAGCAGTGCCGCCCATCACGATACACGAAAAAATCATCAAAAAAAGCTTTTTCATTGCATTATAATGTAGCTTATTCCATTCAGATTATGTATTTTGTGTCCGTCATGCATGTTACTTTTTTAAATCCTCCTTTCCACCCGATGTTCAGTCGGGAATCTAGATCTCCATGTGTTACTAAGTCCAGTACGCTTTACTGGCCGATGTTTTTAAGCTATGCCGCCGGCGTTTGCGAAGCCGACGGCAACGAAATCCAACTTATCGACAGTCCCGCTATGGAACTTGACTTGTCCCAGACACTCGAAGGCATTAAGAAGTTTGGTCCGGAACTTGTCATTTGCAGCACTAGCACCCCAAGTATTTTGAACGACCTCAAGGTTGTCCGTGCAATCAAGGAAGCTTTGCCGAACGTGAAGGTTGCCATCATGGGCACGCACGCGACTGCCGAGCCGATTGAATCCATGGAAATGGAACCGTCTTTGGATTACGTGGTGATTGGCGAAGCCGACTACACTTGCAGGAACCTCGTCCGTGCACTCCGTGGCGATGGCGCTCCCGTGGGACAGTTTGCAGGTCTTGCCTACCGCACCGCCGAAGGCAAGGTGGACTTCCAGCCCGAAGGCCCGAAGATCGAAAACCTGAACGAAATTCCTTGGGTTTCTAAAGTTTACCGCAAGCATCTTTACAGCTGCTACAAGAAGTATTTCTACGGTGCAAACCTGAACCCGCTCATCGTGATTTTGTCTGGCCGCGGATGCCCGAACCACTGTAGCTACTGCGTGATTCCGCAAACGCTCAACGGTCACAAGTTCCGCCGTCGCGATCCGAAGGACGTCGTCGATGAATTGCAGTACATTAAGGACAACTTTGAAGACCTCGGCGAAGTGTTCTTCGAAGACGATACCTTTACCGCAAGCCACGAGCATGTGCGCCAGATTTGCAATTTGATTCTGGAACGCGGCCTCAAGATTACCTGGAGCTGCAACGCCCGCGCCGATGTTCCGCTCGATTTGCTCAAGCTCATGAAGAAGGCCGGTGGCCGCGAAATGTGCGTCGGCTTTGAAAGCGCAAGTCCCGAAGTCTTGGAAAAGATCCACAAGGGCGTGAAGAACACCGACAAGGCCATCGAGTTCACGAAGAACGCCCGCAAGGCAGGCCTCCTCGTTCACGGATGCTTCATGGTCGGTAACCCGGGCGACACGCCGGAAACGCTCCGCATGACGCTCGACTACGCCAAGAAGCTGAACCCGAACACGGCCCAGTTCTACCCCATCATGGCGTACCCCGGCACCGAAGCTTACAAGGAAGCTTTGGAAAGCGGCGCGCTCAAGTCCAAGGATTACAGCCAGTGGCTCGACAAGGACGGTTTCCACCGCACTACAATCCAGCGCGGCGAACTCACCAGCCAGGCTCTTGTTGATTTCTGCGACAAGGCCCGCCGTGAATTCTACTTGCGTCCGAGCTACATCTTCCGTCAGGGCATCATGGCACTCACGAACCCGCGCGAACGTTACCGCGTCTTCCGTGGATTCGGCACGCTCGTGAAGCACTTGTTCCGCA
>CAMZGI010000019.1 GCA_947306305.1 uncultured Fibrobacter sp. | reverse complement strand
ATGACGAATTTTTTCTTGTAGATTTACCAGGTGTAGGGTTCGCCAAAGTCAACAATGCCAAACGCGACCAGATGTCCGACTTTATTCGTGAATACGTCGAAAAGTGCCAAGACCTCAAGGGACTTATCTACCTTGTAGATATCCGCCACGGGGGGACGCCCATCGACATCGAAACGGTCGAAAACATCCGCGCGACGGGTTGCCCCGTCTTGATTGTCGCAAGCAAACGTGACAAGGTGAACCAATCCGAACTTGCCAAAGGGCTGAGGGACATCCAGCAGCGTCTGGAACTAGACCACAAGCCGCTTTGCGTAAGCGCGCTCAAGAAATTTGGACTCGACGAACTCTGGACGGAAATACTGGAAGCGATAAACAAGGAAAATGCAAGAGCAGCAACTTAAAAACTGGCAAAAGATGACGCCGATTGGACGGATGTTCCATTCGCTCGGCATATTCATCTTGAAAACAACGATTGGACAGCAAATCGCTTTGTTTTTCCGCACAGTTGCATCCCTGTTTGCAAGCAACCACAATTTTAAAAACGACTCCCGCAACATCATTTTACAGACGTACTTTACCGGCGCCGAAATCTTTTTGCCGCTGTTTGTCGTTGCAATGTTGTTCGGAACTGTCACCATTATTGAAGTCATCACCCTCATGAACAAAATGGGGCTAGCAGACATTGTCGGAGACCTCATGGTGGTGGTCATCATCCGCGAAATGGGGCCAATCCTCACGGCGTTCCTTATCGCAGGGCGTACCGGCTCTTCGCTCACGACTTATATCGGAAGTATGGTCATCAACTCCGAAGTAGATGCTTTAGCGACCATGGGCATCAACCCCATCCGTTACCTTGTCATGCCAAGCGTCATCGGCGGAACGATTGCAACCATAGTCATGAACATTCTCTTTGGCGCAAGCGCCATCGGGGCAGGGTTCCTCGTCACCAAGGGAATCATCTTTATCACGGGTAACGCCCCCAACTTGCAAATCACCTGGGGCTACCTCTCTTCCGAAATCATCAAAGCGCTCACCATACAAGACTTTGTCTTTGCCATCGTGAAGCCTCTCGTGTTTGGCATCATCATCACAACTAACGCTTGCTACCAAGCCTTGAACATCAAGAGGGACATCCGCCAAGTTCCAAAGGCGACCTCCCGCTCCGTCATTACTTCCTTTATCAGTATTGTTCTTGCCGACGTGACGTTGTCGTTATTCTACTTTATCGGTTACATGAAGAACCTTTCGACGCTTATTTAAGGTGGAACCATGCTAGACGAAGCCTTAAGACTTGAAGATATTTACCTTTCGACAAACGAACTTTCGGGAACGATGTTTTCGGTACCGAGAGCTGTAAGCTACTTTGAGAATATTAAGGCTAGTGAAAGCAACGAAGACCGTCCGCTCATTGCTGGCGCAAACCTCACGTTAAAACTCGGCGAAACGATTTGCATTGGAGGACCGTCGGGCAAGGGAAAAAGCGCCATTCTCCGCATGATTGCAGGGCTTGCGCGTCCGCTCAAAGGGCACATCTACTACTTTGGCGAGTACATCCCCGCAGAACGACTGACCGCGCTCGAAGTCGCAAACCGTCAAGTGGGTTACGTTCTCCAAAACGCGGCATTGATTTCGAACTTGAGAGTTATAGACAACATCGCGCTCCCGCTCCGCTACCACCGAATGGGAACCGACGAAGAAATTTTGAAAAAAGTCAACATGGCCATGGACTTGATGCGCGTCCGCAACTTCGCGAAAATGTTCCCGCACCAGCTGAGCGTGGGCATGCAAAAACGCGTCGCCATTGCAAGATCTTGGGCTATGGACCCCAAACTCCTTTTGATGGACGAACCGACCGCAGGTCTCGACAACTACAACCGCCGCAACTTGCTGCCGTTGATCGACAACATGCGAACAATGTTCAAAACTTCCATCATCATCGTCACGCACGACCTTATGATTGCAAAGGAACTGGATTGCAACCTCGTGTTCCTCCACGAGAAAAAGCTCACCGCGCCACACTCCTTTGACTACTGGCTCCGCTCGGACAACGAAATTTCGAAAGACCAGTTCCGCGACCTGCAAGCTGTCACAAACGTATTCTAAAACATTGTATTCAAAAACCATTTAACTTTTATATAAACTATGTTCCTTCCATTACCAGACGATTTCCATGCCCATTTACGCCAAGGCGAACTCATGAACGGCTACGTCCGCGACTTAGTCGCTCAATTTGGCAGAGCCATCATCATGCCGAACACCGTCCCCGCCATGACGAGCGCTAAAGCGATTGCAGATTACAAAAAGCAAATCCTCGATGCAGCCGCCCCTGTGCGCCCGGACTTTGTGCCGCTCATGACGTTCAAGCTGAACCCGAACTACACGGAACAAGATTTAAAGGACATGATGGACGTGGGCGTTGTCGCAGGGAAATACTACCCCGCCGGAGTCACGACCAACAGCGCCGATGGAATCAGCGACTTTGAAGCGGTCTTCCCCGTCGTCGCGATGATGGAAAAACTCGGACTTGTGCTGTGCGTCCATGGCGAAGAACCCGGCGAATTTTGCCTAGACCGCGAGCCAGCATTCATCAAGCGAGTCGAAACGCTCGCCGAAAAGTTCCCGAAGCTCCGCATCGTCTTTGAGCACTTGAGCAGCGCAAAATCTGTAGAAGCCGTCAAGCGGCTTCCAGACAACGTTGCAGCAACCTTTACCGTCCACCACTTGATGATGACATTGGACGATATCGTTGGCGATGCCCTCCGTCCGCACCATTTTTGCAAGCCGCTCCCCAAGCGGCCCGAAGACCGCAAAGCTATCCGCGAAGCGGCATTCAGCGGCAACCCCAAGTTCTTCCTCGGAACCGATTCCGCACCGCACCAGCAGGGCAAAAAGGAATGCCCGTGCGGAGCAGCCGGAGTCTATAGCGCTCCAGTCGCAATTCCGCTCTTGGTGCAAGAATTTGAACGCGCAAACGCCCTCGACAAGCTCCCGAACTTTATCGCAGGTTTTGGCGCTGATTTTTACCACTTGCCGCGAACCACGAAGCAAATCGAAGTTATCCGTGAAAAATGGACGGTGCCCGCCGTCGTGAACGGGGTCGTGCCGCTTGCCGCCGGGCAAACGCTCGAATGGAAAATCAAATAGTTTTTTACAAAAATCACGTATTTAATGCAAATTCGCCTTTTTTCGGGCGAATTTTTTTGTACGAAAAAAAATTTTTCTTCTTATTTGTTCTTTTTTACTTATATTAAAAAAGCAATTCAAAAGATTTGCGTTAAACGCATATACCAATTAAACTCGGAGGTTATTAATAATGAGTTTGGTAAAAACAATTGGTCGTATTCTTCCGGTAGCTATCAGCCTCGCTGTCCTCGTGGCATGCGGCGATAAGAAATCAGATAAGCCCGTTCCGGTAAAGGAGCCCGAAGCAAAGGTCGAAACTCCTGCAGAACCAGAACCGGCTCCGTTCGACTTCTCCAAGTTCGCAGCAGTCAAGAACAACTCTCCTGTTTACTTGACCACTCGTGGCGAAGTTGCAGCATTCCTCAACGATGCATTCGCCAAAGTTGAAAAGGGCGAAGCAAACGCAATCATGTTCCCGAACGTGAGCGCTCTCTTTGAGCTCGCCAGTGCAGAACTCAGCAGCGAAGGCCGCGCCATCATCGCAGAACTCGCTCCGAAATATGCACAGACCAACCAGGAAGCAACGATTCTCGTCGAAGGCTACACCTGCGACCTCGGCGGAGTTGCTTACAACGACGAACTTTCTCAGCGCCGTGCCGAAACCGTCAAGGCAGAAATCGCCAAGTACATTCCGGCTTCCAAGGTTACCGCTAAGTGGTATGGCAAGCGCATGTACAAGAAGTTCAAATACGGCTCCAGAGAAGAACACCGCCGCGTGAACATCCGCATCCAGTAATTTTACTGGCTAACAAAGGATTTCTCTTGTTTGCATCCCCGGCTCGAACGAGCTGGGGATGTTTTTTATCCATTGATTACGTATTATCCGTTAATTATATATTCGGCATTTTCGAGGATGTAGGAATTCCTCTGCTTGTCTTCTTCGGACAGATGGTCAAACGGGAGAATGTCATGACGCGTGAACGTTTTTTCGTTCGTCGTGCCCGCGCTATACCCCATCAAGAGCATCGACATCATCCAACGGCGGTGTTCCGCCTCGCGTAACAAGTACTCGTCGTCCAACACGCCAAAGCAACGCTTGCGGAGCGGCAATGCGTTCGCGCAATAAATCGCCGCCGTCTTGTCCGCTTCGCTCAGACGGTACCACATTTTTTCTTCGGTCTCGCGAGTCTCGGGATTCAGCGTCCGTTCACGAACGTAATTAGCTCGCTGGCCACGTTCCACTCGATGCGAATGAACGAACTCTTTCATTTCGTCGATATCGCCCATGATACGCACATAGCCATACATGCCGCTTTCGTTGATATGCTTGATAATTTCATCGTTCGCTTCGCGCCAATAAACGGCAATGTCCGCGTTCTCGTAAACGGCACGCGGCAAATGCACCAGCGTCGAAATCGCCTTGGACGCATCTTCCTTACAAATGCACACGACCAGACGTTCCCTGGGGCTAGCCGCCACGCCCGCAATGTAATTGCGAGCCAAGTCCGCTTCGCAGTAGGCATCCACAAAGTTCCACTCGACATCGAGATAGTCGCCACGCGACGTTTCTGGTTCATGAACTACTTTGTTCCCATCGGCATCCACGTATGTGTACTTTGAAAGCCTGAAAAGCCCCATACGCGAAACGACCAAGCGGTCCACCCACTTTTCACAATCCTCGTCAACGAACGTAATGCAAGTCTTTAAATTTGTCCGCTTAAAGTTCGGATAATGGCACACGTTCGCGACCGCAAACGCGACCGCCTGCGCAATCGGCCCCGTGCCAATCAACACCACATGCAACCGCTGGTTATCCGTCTCGCGAATCGTAGGCAAAAAGTCCGTGCCCACGAGCAACTGCTCCGACATGAACTCGTATTCGTTAAAGACATCGACCAGCAAGCGCCCCGTCTTTTTTTCTGGAGCATTTAAATACCACAGCACTTCCGAAGTCGAAGGATCGCTCAACAGCAAATGGCAATGAATATCTCGCATCGACTTTTCGCTAATGCTACGCAGCACCTCGACGCAATGCAAATTACGAGAATCACGTTCAGGTCCGTCCTCGCCAATCACAAGAATGCGGTCTGCAAGCAACGCCCCTGCATAAAGCAAGTCGTCCTCGTTTTCGTAATCTTTTTTGTAATGGATAAAACGGCCGTCAATATCGCGGCGGCTCATCACGACAATCGGTCGCTTGTCGCCCTTGAGCGCACGCAAAATACTTTTGAGCTGATGGCCCGCCCCGAGAACAAGCACATGACCGCGAACATCGACATGCTTTTTGCCTTCACGCATCGATTCCGAAGTGCTCTTGAAGACGTTTATCACGACGCTAATGAACAGAATCGCGAACACCACGTAGCCAAAAAGAAAGCCCTTCCAGCCAAGCGTCTTTTCGCCAAGCACCCACGAACCGATGAAAACGCCGATGACAAAGATAACTAGGGAAATCCCAAGCAAAATCAGCAACTTTTTCGCAAGTCCGTTCGACCAAGCGCCTTTAATAATTCCTTTAACATTCATGATACGCCCCAGTAAAAATCAACTATAACATTATAGTTTTTTTCGCTAGCTGCGATTCAGCACACCCGCTCCGCTGAGAGTACTGCGACCCCCGCGAGGCGTGACATCGATGTGCGTACGCAGTTCATTTTTCACCAAGTCCACGTGCGTAATCACGCCAAGGAGTTTTCCCTTTTCTTGCTGCATTTTCTGGAGCACCAAAACAGTTTCTTGGAGAATCTTGGAATCTAGCGTTCCAAAGCCTTCGTCAAGGAACATCGAATCAATGCTCACGTTGCGGCTTGCAAGCGTCGAGATGCCAAGGGCCAACGAAAGACTCACCAGGAACCCTTCGCCACCAGAAATATTATCCACCGGGCGCACGGCATCGCTATTGTCATGGTCAATCAGCTGAATATCCAGCGTTCCTTCCTTGGCCACCATTTCGTAACGTGGGAACATGTCGTGCAAGAACCCGTTCGAAATTTTCAACAAATTACGTAACGTAATCGTCTGGATAAACTTGACAAACAAGTCTCCATTGCCAGTTTTGAGATTAGCACCATTGAACCAACGTTGCATTTGCTCCCAATCGGTACGTTTTTCCTTAAGCTTCGTAAGCTGAGCTTGCAATTCCTCGTTTTGCTGGCGGAGTTTTTCATCGGATTTTTTTTGTTCCGTCCATGTGCCAAGATTTTTATTGCAATCGTCAAGCTGAGCCTTTGAAATCTCGCGATTCTGCTTAGCGGTTTCTTCGGGCATGTCAAAGTCACGCTTCTTTTGGTGATCCGCCAACTGCTTGTTAAAGTTGTTGACAGAAGTCTGCGCGGTCGTCAAGCCGTCATCTACACGTTTTTGCTCTGCTTGGAGCGACTTACGTTCTGATTCAGACAGCTTCGCTGCGGCAAATTCCGGCTCATCGGCAAAGCCCTTAGCCGAGAGATTTTCGAAGAACTGCGACTGAAGTTCCGCAAGTTTCGGTTCCATTTCGGCTATGCTGCGACCAAACTCTGCAATAGAATTGTCGAGCGTGATTTTCGCTTCACGCATTTTTTGTTCATGCTGCAAAGCAGCATTGGCATTACGCCCAGCCTCGTCACGCTGCAAGCGAGCCTTATTGCGTTCTTCTTCAACAGACTTTTCGCCAAAGAGTTCCTTGCGGTCCGCTTCGAGAGTACCCAAATTTTCTTGAACTTCGTTCTGTTTGGCAGTAGCCTCGTCGAGCCTAACCTTCGCTTTCGCGAGATTATCTTGATACTGGACCTTTGCAGAGCGATCCACATTCAAATCATTCTCGACCTTCGTCTTTTTCTCTTGAGCCTTCTTCCACAAGAGATTTTTCTTTTGCAATTCAGCTAACAAAGCATCGACATCTTCCATGCGGATATTCGAGAACCATTTCTCAAAAATCTTTTCGATTTTTTCAGAATATTCTTGCAGCTTGGCTTTTGACTTGCTTAACACATCTTCGGCAACGGCAACATCGCCCTCAAGCTTTGTACGCTTAAGCGTAGCTTGATGTACATCGCCCTGCAATGCATCGACACGCTCCTTTTTCTGCACATAAGCGTTTTTCAACGCAAGCAAGTCCTGCAAAACATCGCGAACCGTTTCAAGCGTCACCGATTTGTTCCAAGAAACGAGCTTTGCGTTCAAAGCATCAAGAGACTGCTTTTCGGCTTCTGTTTCATCTTTCAACTTTTGCGTATTGTCGCCAATCAAGTCTTCAAAATTCTGAACCTTGGTCGCAAAGGAATCCAAAGAACGCTGGATTTTATCCATTTCGGCATTGATCTTACGAAGCTTGTTCGCAAAATCATTCAGGCTATTCGCCCCATTTTCAATATTTTCTTTTTCTTCGCAAGACAAATGTTCAAGCGAGCCGCAAACTGGGCAAGGCATACCCGGCTTCAAGTTACGACGCAGCTCCGCCACCACGACTGGAATATCCTCACTGATGATAGCTTCTTTTTCACTTAGCAACGAAGCAAGCTGAGTCTTCGCTTTTTCCGCATCCGCACATGCACCTTCAAGCTGCGATTTTTTCGACGTGATTTCGTCCTGCAAACGCGAAGCTTCCTTGTTGTGGCGTTCGGCTTCACCAGCAATTCCGTTCAATTCAGGCAAAACATGGACAAGTTCAGCATCCACTTTATGCGTGTTGAGGTATTCTTGCAACGACTGCAATTCCTGATTTTGCTTTTCAAAAGCGGCGTTAAATTCTTGCAACGACTTTTTCGAATTTTCCAATTTTCGCTCGTCGTCAGAGCAAGCGACACGCTCGTTTTTCCATTCCGAAACATGCGATTTCAAAAGCGAAACTTGACCGTCAATCGTTTCGTCCTTTTGGTTGTCGGCAATATACTTTTCAACCTTTTCTAACACCTGCTCATTTTCGCCAATTCGCTTATCCGCTTCGCCAATTTTCTTTTGCGTGTCTTCGGACTCCGCAACAATATCAGCCACAGCATCCTTCGCATTATTGAGCTGCGTCCGAGCATTGCGAATATCAACATCCATCGAAGAAACACGTTCCCAAAGCGTTTCGTTGGCTGCATAGTCCGTATTGCACTTTTCAAATGCAGCTTGGGCTTCGCGATTCTTATCCGACGCACTCTTCAAATTTTCTTCTGTAGCAGGAAGCTTTCCTTTGCACTCGTCCAGTTGCGACTTCATGCGGCTTAAGTTTCCGCGAACCGAATTGAACTCCGCAAACGATGATTCCACTTCTTGAGCACGGAGAGCACGTTCCAACTTTTCGCGGTTGGGTCCAAATGCGACCTTTTCGCGTTCCGCATTTTCAAGCTGCGTCTTTGCACTTTGCAAAAGATTTTCAATAGTGTGCAAATTATCGAACCATGTGCAAATAAAGAGCAGACGCTCCGCTTCTTCAGTAAGCTTTTTCTTTTGCTCTTCGGCATCGGCGATTTTCGCATTCAATTCAGTCAATTTCTCTGGACTCAACAAGGTGACCGTGCCCATTTTATTTTCAACGTCCTTGACCGCATTGTCAGAGGCTTCGTACAAATCGTGAACCGCTACAGCGATTTTACGATAAACTTCATCCCCGGTCAGCTTTTCAAGAATCGCGGCACGCTCTCCTTCCTTGCACTTCAAAAACTTGTTGAACTCGCCCTGGGCAAGCAACATCGACTTGGTGAATTGGTCAAAATCAAGCCCGATGATGCGAATCATCGTCGCTTCAATTTGGGACTGATTTCCAGAAGTAGCCACAACAGAATCAGTCGTTTCATTCCTCAACACCCAATTATACCCCTGAAGATTATTCGTCCTCGGAGCACGATGCTGATCCCAGCTCGCCACATAAACATTCCCGCGGCATTCAAAAGTCACCTTGGAATAACAGTTCTTGGCTCCATAAGTCATCAATTCGTTAGAGCGGCCCGTAATCGAATCCAAGCGAGGCGTTTCGCCGTAAAGCCCAAGGCAGATTGCATCGAGAATGGAAGTCTTTCCAGAACCCGTCGGCCCTGCAATGCAGAACATGCCCCCATTCATAAATTCGGGAGCCTCAAAGTCAATCGTCCATTCACCCGCGAGGGAGTTAATATTGCAAAATTCAACTTTTTTTATCTTCATAGTTTTCCCCCATTAACCTTCATTTGCCTTGCAGACCGCTTCATTGAACAAGCCGATAAACTTGTCAAACTGACTTTTGACAACTTCGGACTCGTCGCTTTCTTGCAAATGTTTTGCAATCAGCATCCTAAAATAATCCTCCTTGCGATACTGCTTAGTCGTTACAACAGCATCGTCAATACCCGACACGCCTTTCCTGAGAATTTCACGTGACAAACGATGGCGCTTGACCACAAAATGCGAGTTAGCCTCTTCGGCTTCGAGTGCACTGCTCAAGTTCACAAATTCGCCCGAAGTCAAAAGCAAATCCACATAAGCGTCCATCGGTTCTGCAATCAGCTCCTTTTCGAGATTTCGCAAGCACTTCTTGAGCGTTGCCAAATCGCCCTTGAACTGTTCAAAGCGGATTGTCCTTGGAACTTCAATTTTTTTCACATCAGGCGTTGAGCCTTGAGCCACGTCGATTGCAAGCACATAACGTTTAAAGCCGGCCTCGTCAAAGCCCATCACGAACGGAGAACCCGAGTAACGCACCTTCGGATTTTTAGCCACCATGGACGCATAATGGATATGCCCCAAAGCCACGTAATCCAATTCGCTCGGGAAAGTGTCAACGCTTACATTACCAAGCGTACCAATAACTTCACGAACGCCATCGTCAACAGAATTTTCAGCTTTTACTTCGCCACCGTCTTCGCTATCACGACCCGAAAGGTTCGAGGCATACAAGTGCCCCGTCGCAATGATCGGAATGTTACGGTCACCCCGCAATTCCAGCGCACGCTTATAAACATCGGCATAAAGACGCTTCAGCAAATCTTCGTCCGACGTTTTTTCAGAGTCCGCTTCCTGCGATTCGCCCGGCTTTTCCACGGACTTGTAAAACTGTTCCAATTCTAAATCACGCATGAACGGCACCGCGCAGCAAATGCCAATCACATTCTCTTGAGCATCCTTGAGCTCGACCACCAAATCATCGACATTGCGGTTATTAATCGAACCCACCACCTTGATGTTCAACGCCGAAAGAACCTCCGCAGGAGCATCCAAAAGAGAGCCCGAATCATGGTTACCGCCAACGACAACCACATTAGAGCAATTCGTCTTCAAGAGCGAGGCAAGGAACTTATAATACTGCGTCTTAGCCGCATTCGAGGGGTTCACAACGTCAAAGACATCCCCCGCGATAACCAACGCCTGGGCACCGACAGCCTCGATTTCACCTTTCAACCATTCCAAGAACGCTTCCGTCTCTTTAGAGCGTTCAATATCGTGCATCGTATTGCCAAGATGCCAGTCCGCAGTATGTATAAACTTCATTATCACCTCTTTTTCGTGGTAAAAATACCTTTTTTCCGACGACCCCTTTGATTTATCGTTTCGAGAAAGACAAATGTAAACGCTGCCGCCATTTTTTTTCTTTTTTTAATATAAAAAACAAAAATGTCTAATTTTGACATTGCAAATTATTAAATTTGAAATAAAAGCAATCCTGTTCACTAACCACTAACCACTGACCACTAGCCACTAACCACTAACCACTAGCCACTAACCACTAACCACTTACTAATAACTATATTTCAAGCAATGGATTACGAATATAGCGTCATAGGTTCAATAATTTGCAATGCGGACACCATCCCCGCATGCGACGACGTATTCGCCTATAAAAATTACGTGTTCACCATCCGCAAAATCGGGAATCACGTAGGCATCCGTCTCCGCGACAGCTCCGCTGACACAAGCGTGAGCAAAAACATCTCCGAAGAAGACGTGACGGCCGTCTGCAAGCTCCTTTCCGAAAAGTACGCCTGCACAGTCTCGATGCGCAAAGGCTACGAAGTCTATGGGAACGCAAACGTCTTCAACGGCGGTTCCGACTACGAAGTCATCGAAGAAAAGTGGTTTTCTGTCGAATTCGACAACGGTGTTGCTAAAAACAGTGTATATTTAATGTAAGAAACCAAGGAAGAAAAATGGCAACAATTAAAGAACTCAAAGCAAGCAGCGCCCCGCGTTTTAAAGTTCCGGGCAAAGAAGAAATCTACGACGCGTTCGACCAGTTCCTCGCAGAGAATTTCCTCGGCGAAACCGTCGAAGCCATCGCCCCCGCCCCAGCTGGCGAAGAACCCGAATTTGCCCCACAAGCAGTTGCACTCTACGAAATTGCAAACTCCGCCAAGGGCAAGGCAGGACTCTGGAAAGCAGGAACAGGCACCGCCTCCAAAAAGTGGGATTTGAGTTTTTTACAGGGCATTTTGAACCAGTTTTCGACACTCCCCGCCGCCACACGCGGAAAAACAGTCTCGGACATCAAAGCCCAGCTCGAAGACTTCGCTTCGAAAAAGTTCGCCAAGAACCCGGCTAACGCCCGCAACGGCCTTTTGCACCTTTGCAACCCGGACATTTACGCCCCGATTTACTCGTTCGCCGACAAGCTAGCCATCTGCAAGGAACACGCCCGCTTGCTCGAAGACTTCAAGCTTTCGAACCGCTGGGACAGCGGTCTCTTGAAACTCAAGGTATTCCGCAAAGACGGCTACGTCGCCATCCACACAGACGAACAGCTCTGCTGGATTTTTGACAAACTCTCTGTCATGCACAAAATCGAAGACGAAGAATTCGATGAATTCATGAAGAACTACTTCACCGCTCCGAAAAAGAGCACCGCAAAAAAGAAGTAATTCAAAGAGCCCAGTTTTACTTGAAAGGTCGCCAGTGATGAACTGGCGATTTTTTTTATAACGCCTCGATTTGTTCTTTGGTAAGACCAGTGTCTTCGATGATTTCGTCAATAGGCCTGTTTCTGGCTTTCATCTTCTTTGCAAATTCACGCTTTGTTTCAGACACATTTTTGGCAATCTCCGCATTGATTTCTGCTGCGAATTCCTTGAATATGCCAGGTACCATAACTATGTGATCCCATCTATCGTGATGCATTTTCTGATAAGCCTCAAATTCTTCTTTAGAAAATTTAGATACACGTGAACTCTCCGTCAACTGCTTGAATTTTTTATCGGAAAGCTCTTCGGGAAGTTCCCGCAGCCTGTCCAAGTAGCGGAAAAAGAACAGCCATTTGTGCATGCTGTCAGATTTCTTTTCAATAAAGAAGGGAACTTTTGAAAGTTCAACAATCGTATAGTTATAGGCATCCAATATCTGTTCGCCAGTTTCCAAATCCAAAGTCGTAGCACGGTGTACGATCCGTTCGTCGTTGTCAAAAATGCGGTATTGAGCGAGAGCAATGACGTATGTCGGCTTCACGTCATAATTCCAATCGCCGGGTTCCGCCTGAAAAGTGATTAATCACTGATTAATCACTTTAAGCACTTTTAATCACTTGGGGCGCAACAGCATAGGAACCTTATAGGCTTTTTAATATATATTTACCAACAAGGTTTTGTATGCCCGAAAATAAGAAAGAACTTTCCGAAGAAGATATCAAAAACCGCTACATAACGCCGGCGTTAAACGCTGTTGGTTGGGCGGTCGAAGATATGCGTATGGAAAAGTACTTTACCGACGGGCGTGTGATTTTCCAAGGCGGCAAACATGCCCGCAAGCAAGGCAAAAAGGCAGACTATCTGCTTTATTCCGCACCCAATTACCCGATAGCCATTGTTGAGGCCAAGGACAACAACCACCCGATGGGCGGCGGTCTGCAACAGGCAATGGAATACGCCCAAATCCTAGATGTGCCGTTTGCCTACAGCAGCAATGGCGATGGATTTGTAGAACATGACTTTTTGACTGGAGTTGAAACTGAACTCACATTAGAGCAGTTCCCTACGCGAGAACAGCTCCTTACCCGTTTGCAAGCTGCCAAGCAGTTCACGCCAGAACAAGAAAAAGTCATCAACGAACCCTACTATTGGGATGTGGATACGCACACCCCACGCTATTACCAGCGTATAGCAATCAACCGTACAGTCGAGGCTGTTGCGAAGGGTTCCAAGCGTATTCTCTTGGTTATGGCAACGGGAACAGGCAAGACGTTTACTGCATTCCAAATTATCGAACGCCTGCACAAATCCGACTGCAAAAAGAAAATTTTGTATCTTGCGGACCGCAATTTTCTTATCGATCAGACCATGGTTCAAGACTTCAAACCCTTAACTAAAATTATGACAAAGATAAAGGGCAAGTCCTTGGATTCGAGTTACGAAGTTTTCATGGGGCTGTACCAGCAGTTGGTCTCTACAGAAGAAGGAAAACCTGATCCGTTTACAACATTCAAACCTGAATTTTTCGATTTGATTCTTGTCGATGAGTGTCATCGCGGCAGTGCAAAAGAAGATTCCGATTGGCGAAAAATTTTGGAATACTTTAGCAGTGCAACGCAAATCGGCATGACAGCAACGCCCAAAGTCAAATATGGTGCGAACAACCTTGAATATTTTGGCGAGCCTCTTTTCACTTACTCCTTGAAACAAGGGATTGAAGATGGATTCCTCGCTCCTTACCGTGTAACGAACAGCTTCTTAAATGTTGATTTGAACGGCTGGACACCCGAAAGTGCGCAAGAGGTGGACCTCTTTGGAAACGTAATTCCAGAACAGTTGTATCAGCGTCCTGATTTTGGCCGAGAGCTTGTTATCAAGACTCGTCGCGAAGTAGTCGCTAGACGAATCACTCAAATGCTTTACAAGATTGGCCGCATGACCAAGACTATTGTGTTCTGCCCCGATGTAGAAGAAGCCGAAGCGATGCGTCAGTTGCTCGTATCCTTAAATGCGGACTTGGTCAAAGAAGACCCTCGCTACGTCATGCGTATTACAGGCGATGATGCTGTAGGCAAAAAGCAGTTGGGAAATTTCCTTGAGCCCGATGAACCTTATCCAGTTGTCGTCACTACCTCTGAAATGTTGAGTACCGGTGCGGACTGCAAGACTTGCGGCCTTATCGTCATTGACAAGGAAATCGGTTCGATGACGGAGTTCAAGCAGATTGTTGGTCGTGGAACTCGCCTCAAGACGGACAAGGGCAAATGGCATTTTGAAATTCTTGACTTTCGCAATGCGACCAAGCTTTTCAAGGATCCCGAATTCGATGGCGAACCGGAAATGCCTGAAGAGCCTCAGGAACATAGCAGCAAAGGCGGAACACACGATCCAGCTCCGACTCCTTACAATCCCGGTCCTAAGAAATATTACATCAACCACGTTGAAGTGAAAATCGATGCCGAAACGGTTTCATATTTGGGAGCTGATGGCAAAACACAAGTGGTTGAAAGCTTTACTGATTTTACCCGTAAAAACATTCGCGGCAAGTTCGCCACATTGGATGACTTTATCAAGCACTGGACAGCCGAAGAACGCAAGGCCGCCATTGTCGATGAACTCAAGGAATACGATGTTCTGATAGATGCTATTCGTGAGGCAAACCCAGACTTGGCGAAAGTCGATGTTTTCGACATCATTTGCCATGTGGCTTTTGACCAGAAACCGCTGACTCGTAGCGAACGAGCCAACAACGTCAAAAAACGTAATTACTTGGCAAAATACGAGGGCAAGGCCCGCGAGGTTCTGGAAGCCCTTCTGGTCAAGTATGCGGATGATGGCATTTTGCAGATGGAACAGAACGAAGTCCTGAAACTGGACCCGTTCAGCCATATCGGCACTGTTCCCAAGATCATGAAACTTTTCGGTGGCCGTGAAGGCTATGAAGCCGCTGTCATTGACCTCAAAAAACAGCTCTACTTGACCGACGACGTCGCGTAATATATAATGGCATTGGGGCAAAGCTGCCATAGATTTTTTAAATAGAAATTTATAAGGAATAATATGTCTGTAAATAATTTGGTGAAGAGACTCCAGAACGAAATGCGTGGCGATGCCGGTATCAACGGCGATGCCCAGCGTATCGAACAGATGGTGTGGATGTTTTTCTTGAAGGTCTATGATGCCCAAGAAGAAATCTGGGAATGCACCAAGGACAAGTACAAATCCATTATCCCCGAAAAACTGCGTTGGCGCAATTGGGCCGTCGATGACAAGGACGGCAAGGCGCTCACCGGCGAAGCTTTGCTCGCGTTCGTGAACAACGAACTCTTCCCGACTTTGAAGAACTTGCCCGTCAACGAAAATACGCCCCGCGGCAAAGCCATCATAAAGATGGTTTTCGAGGATTTGAACCAGTACATGAAAGACGGCATTATCCTCCGCAAGCTCATCAACATCATTGACGAGGTGGACTTTAGCGATGCCGAAGACCGCCACACCTTCGGTGACATTTACGAAGGTATTCTGAAGGACTTGCAGAGTGCAGGCAATGCGGGCGAATTCTATACCCCGCGTGCACTGACCGACTTTATCGTGCAACAGCTCCACCCGAAACTTGGCGAAACCTTTGGCGACTTTACCAGCGGCACGGGCGGCTTTTTGACCAGTTGCCTGAATTACCTGAAACCCTCCGTAAAGACCACGAGCGACGAAAAGAAATTCCAGTCGGCCATTGTCGGGCAGGAATGGAAGCCGTTACCTTATCTGCTTTCAATAACCAACATGCTCGTCCACGACATCGAAGAACCGAATATCGCCCATACGGATTCGCTAGGCCGCAAGGTGACGGAATTCAAGGACAGCGACAAGGTAGATTGCATCGGCATGAACCCGCCATACGGCGGCAGCACCGGCGCGAACGCCAAGCTGAACTTCCCGTCGTCTATGCAGAGCAGCGAAACAGCAGACCTCTTTATCGTGCTTATCATGTACCGCCTGAAAAAGATGGGCCGCGCGGGCGTGATTATCCCCGACGGATTCCTTTTCGGAACTGACGGCGCAAAACTCGCCATCAAGCAGAAACTCTTGCGCGAATTTAACCTGCATACGGTCATTCGCTTACCGGGCAGTATCTTTAGCCCCTACACAAGCATCGCCACGAACATCCTTTTCTTCGACAACGAAAAGGCGAAAGGCGCTCCCGCCGGATTCAGCACCAAGGAAACATGGTTCTACCGCTTGGATATGCCCGAAGGCTACAAGCATTTCAGCAAGACAAAACCCATGAAGCTGGAACACTGCAAGCCCATTGCCGATTGGTGGAACAACCGCGAAGAAATCTTTGAAACCAACGACGACGGCGAAGTAGTCAGCGAAAAGTCCCGCAAGTTCACGCCCGAAGAACTCCTCGAGATGGACTGCAACTTTGACCAGTGCAAGTTCCCCAAGGAAGAAGAGGAAATCTTGCCGCCTGCGGAACTCCTGGAAGACTACCACAAGAAACGCACCGCATTGGATGCTAAAATTGACAAGAAACTGGAACAGATTCAGAAACTTTTGGGGATTGAAATATGAAGAAAAATTTGACTTCACTCAAAAGCGAAAATTCTCTTTTTGAGAAAATATCCGCACTTATAGAAAGCAGCCGTGCTCACATGGCTAAAGCGGTGAATACAGCCATGGTATATACCTATTATGGCATCGGTCAGCACATTATTGAATATGAACAAAAGGGCGAAATACGAGCCACTTATGGAAAACAGGTCTTGAGCAGGCTTTCGGACAAACTTTCACAAAAATACGGAAATGGTTGGTCCGTTGAAACATTGACTAAATGCAGAAAGTTTTTCCAGGTGTATTCAATTTCGTCTGCACCGCAGACGAAATCTGCAAAATCGTCCGCAGTGCAGACGATTTCTACCCCGCAATTCACGCTTTCGTGGAATCACTATCAGATTCTTATGCGCGTCAACAATCCCGACGAACGTCACTTCTATGAGATTGAAGCGCAAAAGCAAAATTGGGGGTATCGGTGGCTGCAACGTCAAGTGGCAAGTAGCCTTTATGAACGTCTTGCTTTAAGCACGAATAAAAATAAGGTAATAAGATTGGCCGAGAAAGGCCAAGTTATCGAAAAGTCCGAAGATGTCATTAAAAATCCAGTTGTTCTGGAATTTATTGGGCTTGAACCGAGTAGTTCCTACAGTGAGACAAAACTGGAAAATGCGATTATCAGCAAACTTCAGACTTTCCTTCTGGAAATGGGACGAGGATTCCTTTTTGAAGCTAGGCAGAAAAGGTTCACATTTGACGAAGACAATTTCTACGTAGACCTCGTCTTGTACAACCGCATATTGCAATGTTACGTGCTCGTTGACTTAAAAGTCGAGAAACTGACCCATCAAGATTTGGGGCAGATGCAGATGTATGTCAATTACTTTGACCGCTATATCAAACTTGACTTTGAAAAGCCGACGATCGGAATTTTGCTTTGCAAGTCAAAAGCTGACGCCCTTGTTGAATTGACTTTACCCAAGGACGCGAATATATACGCATCGGCTTATGAACTTTGTTTACCTGATAAGTCCCTTTTGCAGCAAAAGGTAAAAGAATGGATTGCCGAGTTTGAAGAAGAAAACGAGCCGGAAGTGGGAAATAAGAAAGTGGCAAAAAAAGTAACTGCCAAGAAAACGGTCAAGAAGGCGAAAAAGTAATGGACGGGAAGCAACTCAAGAACAGTATTTTGCAATGGGCGATGTTCCGCCTGCCTGCCGGCAGGCAGGCAGAACCCCAAGGACGAACCCGCCGTCACCTATTCAAGGAAAAAAATGTTGGTTTACGTATGTTATCGAATGTGACGATGGATCTTTTTACAAGGGCTTTACGGACAATCTTTTACGCCGATATAAGCAGCATTGCGATGGTGTTGGTGCGGAACATACTCGAAGGCATAAGCCCAAGCAATTGTATTATTGGGAGATGCATTTTTCACAAGATGAAGCCGTTGAAAGAGAAAAATGGTTGAAATCGGGAGTCGGTCGAGAATGGTTTCAAAAGGAAGTCGTAGAAAAACCTGAAAATTGGGAACCCGCTTCAAAACTCTTGGAGCGCATTAGAGACGAAAGACGAGAGTACTGTAAAGAAGAATGCTTCTTCTACGTCATTGCGAGGAGCGAAAGCGACGAAGCAATCCAAAGACACGTTCTCCCGCATCTATCGTGAAAACGGCGTTTGGTATGAGCAAGTAGGAAATGCCGAACCTAAGGATATTTCGGATGATATTCCATTTGAGATACCCGAAAATTGGGCGTGGTGTAGATTTTCACAAGTAATTTCTATCGCTTCAAACTTGGTTGATTCTTCAAAATATTTAGAGTATAAACATATTGCTCCAGACAACATTGAGAAAGGATCTGGAAAATTGCTTCCTTGTAAAACAGTTGCAGAAGACAAGGTGATAAGCAACAATCATTTTTTTAGAAAAGGCCAAATTATTTACTCAAAAATTCGTCCTTTATTGAGAAAGTGTGTTATTGCACCATTTGATGGGCTGTGCAGTGCTGACATGTATCCGCTAAAAACAGTTGCTGACGATGCCTATATAGTCAAGCTTCTTTTATCAGATATGTTCAACAAGCAAGTTGCGGACATTTGTGCTAGTCGAGTAAAAATGCCTAAAATTAATCAAGAAGAATTAAGTGGCATTTTGTTACCTCTCCCTCCTTTAGCAGAACAAAAACGAATCGTCGCTAAATTAGAACAAGTCTTGCCTCTTGTCGATGAATATGGTGCTGCTCAGGAACAATTGGACAAACTGAACAAGGAACTCCCCGAAGCCCTGAAAAAGAGCATCCTCCAGCAAGCAATCCAAGGCAAACTCGTCCCCCAGAACCTCAAAGACGAACCCGCCCAAAAACTCTTAGAACGCATCACAGCAGCTCGTAACGAAAGCGCCCAACCAAAGGGTGCAAAGTCAAAGAAATCCTCCCCAACATCCCGCATCTACTGCAAAAACGGGACCTGGTACGAACAAATCGGCAACTCCGAACCCAAAGACATCTCCGAGGATATTCCCTTTGAAATACCGGAGAATTGGATCTGGTGTAGATTGAATTCCATCTGTGATTATTTGCATCGTGGAAAATCTCCGTCCTATTCTGACAAGAAAATACTTCCTGTTATGGCGCAAAAATGTAATCAATGGGATCGAATATATACAGAAAAATGCTTGTTCGCAGACCCTAAAACAATAGACAGATATTTGCCCGAACACTTTTTGCAGTTGGGAGACGTTCTAATTAATTCTACAGGCGGCGGGACTGTAGGTAGAACGGGCTATGTTGAGGAATATGTTTTTTCAGATTATGACAAGTTCGTTGCCGATTCCCATGTAACGGTGGTTCGTTCAAATAAGAATATTTGCTCAAAGTATGTCTATTATTTCTTAATAACTCCATTGATTCAAATTGGCATTGAAGAACGTTGTTCTGGCAGCACGAATCAAATTGAATTAGGCACAGAAACGATAAAGAATTATTTGATTCCTCTTCCGCCCCTAGCCGAACAAAAACGAATCGTCACCAAACTCGAACAATTGTTTAAGGTGTTGTAATAAGATGGGTTGGGGCTGAAATGGAAAGATTCAATGATGTAAAAAAGCAACATTATGTTTGGGAATATTACCTGAAAGCATGGTGTTTCGAAGGGAACAAAGTTTGGTGTAATAGAGATGGAAAAATATTTAATACATCAACCGAAAATGTTGCTCAGGAACGTCGCTTTTATGAAATTACACCATTGACAAAAGATGAACTTGGCTTCATTGAAGCGGGCATTGAGAA
Source organism: uncultured Fibrobacter sp. (assembly GCA_947306305.1). GTDB lineage: Bacteria > Fibrobacterota > Fibrobacteria > Fibrobacterales > Fibrobacteraceae > Fibrobacter. The sequence goes on along the minus strand of CAMZGI010000019.1, from coordinate 1,483 downwards.
ATATCCCAAAGAAAATCACTATGTGTTAAAGTTAAAACTAAAGAATCTTATTGATTATAGCTCTTATAACGATAATACCCGAAAAAATGCCATGGAAAGCGAATACGCTGATATGGAACAACGAACTGTGGCTATTTTGCGCTCTTTGAGGGATGGCTCAATGGATGTTTTAAATGATGATTTTTATAAAATCACTTTCAGCATTTTTTTAGGGATGCAATATACAAGAACTCCCAAATATCGGAAAGGAAGAATAAATTGCTTACCAGAAGGTCGGTTTCAAATTAGTGATAATTTTCTATTCTATTGGAATTATGTTTTTTTCTCAGACGATATCGGCTCGTGGATTTCTTCAGCAAAAATGTCTTTGTTAAAAAACGAGAGCGATATTCCGTTTATTACAGGAGATCAACCAGTGATAAACATAAAATCTGACTATGACAATACACTTGCTAAAGAATTTAGATTGTATTATCCTATAAGTCCCAAGTTTGCATTACTGATTGATGGAAAAGAAACTTTTGATAATCCTATTTCAACACAGGAAGTTCTTTTTTATAATGATAAAATAAAACAGGCTAGAGAGACTCTAATCATAGGCAGTCAAAAAAATGCCATAGAAAACGCCTAAGCGGTACTTGAAAGTGATACGATGATTCCAAATTTATTATACAAATACCTTGATTTTGAAGGCTGTTTGAAGATGTTGAGATGCCACAATCTTCAATTTACTCACGCTTCAAGATTGAATGATCCTTTCGATTGTCATCCTAGCCTTGTTCCTTGTGAATTCCAACCTAAGACAAAGAACAGAAAAAGAAATAGCGACATTAAGGAGCTCCGCTTTTACCCGCCCATTGGCAGAGAATGTTTTTGCTCGCTTTATCTTGGTGTCAACATGGAACAGGAAAAACAAAAAGAAATTGTGAAAGTTGCACGAAAACTCAATCCTGAAATGAAAATAATCAAAATGACTGTTGACCCTGACGCGTTTCGACTGAAACCTGAACCTATTGATATATTGAAATGAACATTTGGGGAGTGACTGCTGGACCTATTGCACGAAAAAGTTCAAGAACCTATTTTAAGGACTAGAGAAAAACGGGAATTAGAGGCTTTAAATGTCAGAGAATAAAAAAGGTGAAATTGTTATTTACCAGACGGATGATGGGCAGACAAAGATTGATGTCCGGTTTGAAGACGAAACTGTCTGGCTTACGCAGGCGCAGCTTGTGGATTTATACCAGTCGAGCAAGGCGAATATCAGCGAACACATCAAGCATATTTTCGAAGAAGGTGAACTAGACGAAGGGGCAACTGTTCGGAATTTCCGAACAACTCAACGTCATTCTAATCATCTTCTATAACATCCTCTTCTTGTTTATTTAATTCTTCATCTAATTGCTCTTGATACCAAGCGGCTTTTGGGGAATTTATGCTTGGCAGATTTCCTGTCAATCGAAACATCTGGGCGAGCAGCACG
>CAMZGI010000018.1 GCA_947306305.1 uncultured Fibrobacter sp. | reverse complement strand
GTCTCTCGTCTCTCGTCTCTCGTCTAACTCACCCCATCTTCAGCGTAGGCATCGGGATCCCGTCGTGAATTTTTGTGAACGTTCCGTGGTAATGCCCGTCGCTATCACGAACAAACTCAAATTTAGTCACCATCGCGTAACTGAACATCCCCTCGACGAAGACCTCGTCTGGCAGTCCGCACCGCGAATGCTGCAAAGCAGCAATAACGCCTGCGTGCGTGACGCACAAAAATTCTCCATTGTCGTCAAGCGAATCGAGAAATTTCCCTGCTCGTTTGTCTATATCGTAAAAATTCTCGCCGCCGGGGAACCTGAACCCGCGGAGGTCGCTAATCCAAGCATGCATCTCCGAACGGGGAACGGCGGTCAGCTTTTGCCCTTCCCACGACCCGAAGTTGAGCTCGATAATGGCATCTTCTTTTTCGACTGGCAACCGCAGTGCGGCGGAAACCTTGTCTGCAAGCCTCGTGCAACGTAAAAGCGGGCTCGAAAACAAACGGGTGGGCTTGGCGTTAGTCGCAAGGAAAGCCTTGATAGCCTTGTCGGATTCGTCTTCAAAGGTGGGGGAGACGTCGAAGTCCAGTCTGCCGTAGCAAACGTCGTTAGGATTGTAAGGCTTTGTATGTCGAATCGTCCAGAGAATCATTACTAGGTTACAGGTTGTAGGTTACAGGGGTTAGGGATTTTTTTTCATTCCCGGCTCTTCGTCATTCCGGGCGCCTGTCCTCGCTTGACGGGGATGACCCGGAATCTCCTTTTCTTTCTAAAGGTGACCTCGCTTTGCTCTGAGATATGAGGTCGTTCATGTCTGACATGAACTTTTGAGTTTTTATAATCGAGCCTTTGGCTCAAATTTTTTGCTCATAGCTCACAGCTCATGGCTCATTACTAAAAAACGCCCCGTCGGGGCGATTAAAAAAATCCTAGGCTACCTGAGCACATAAAGATTCACAAGTCCGTTGCTGCTTTCGCCCTGGCGAGTTGCCCGCAAATAATCATTGCGCAGGGCCTAGGACTGCGAAATATAGAATCAAACTTTTCTTTTTTCAAGGGATTCGATAGGGCCATTTGCACTATAATTAGCTTATATGATACGCACGTCCGACCAAAGGTGCTGGATTGTGGTTAAAAAGACTTTTTTTTTCGTATTTAACACGTAACGGAACTTTTACTGTTAAAAAAAAATTACTATATTCAGTATTAGGTATTATGGGATCCTGTTGGCTAGACTTTTTATTTGTTGGGGTCAGTTATGGAAAAAAGGACAATTGCATTAAAAACCGTTTTGGGAACGGTTATTGCGGCACTCGGTTTTTCGGTGCCTGCTGCTGCGGCTGATGATGAACCCGCAGTTGAACGCGAAATCGTCAAGTTGGATCCTCTCTATTTTGTAGAGAATGGAAAAACCGTTACGGATGAAAGCAAAAACCAGGGCCTCTGGAACGAGCTTATGAAGTATAAGCTCTGGGGAACAGATTCTGTTGTCTTTGCTAAACCAGAGTTTTCTATTCGTGAACCAAGTGGTTACACTGGGTCTGCGAAAGGTGCAATTACCTTTAAAACAGAAAAACATGCTTTAGGCGGTCCGATTCTTCCTGGCGGAAACCTGAGGTTTGTGGAAGGTTCCGCCTCGAACGATCTCTTTATAAAAAGTCTTGTCCGAGCGGATAGCTTGATTCTTCCCGACTGGTATAGCCCGTCGAACACAAAACTGGGTGGCATATTTTGTTTTCAACATCAAGTTTTTATGTCTCCGAATGGGAACGGACGAGCAACTGATTGGGTTAATCGTTTTATAGCGAATGTCCACAATGCTGGTGGAAAGGTCTATGCCGACTGGGATAAAACCATTAATGGGGCTACTGGCATATCGGGTTTGAATCTTGACGGTCCTTATTCTGCATGTCCTGAAGAAGTGCCTCAGCCAGATAGGCATCTTTCTGTTCCTTTGTTAGCAAATGAATCAACTCTTCCTTGGGATGGCGCTATTCGATTGCTCTCTAGTAACGAAGGTGAAGTTGGGTATGTTCATGTTCCGCCTATAACAAAAGAAGATGTTGCTAATCAGCATACTTGGTATGATAAGTTTGTAGCAGATATAGAATTTGATCATTCTACGGGCAAAAAACTGTATATTCTGATGCCTTCAAAAGCTCAGAACGCAAATAATAAAACTGGTCGTTTGACTCGTATCTTCTCAAGAGATGGCTTTAATTTCCATTCCGCTGCAAATGATACTAAGATTCGTGTTGTTTATGTCAACGAAGATGCTACATGGAATGTCAAAACAAATTCTTGGGACAACCTCGATTTAGATTCGGCGACCATTGTCGTTGATTCTCTTTATGCTGGTAATCTTATGTTCTATACAACGAAGAATGTTAGCTGGGAAGCCATGGTTAATATTGATTATCAGGGAACGTTTATGACGACTGGTAATTTTACTATAAAGGATCACATGAATCTTGCGGGTCAGCTTATCGCTGGCAAAACGCTTTGGTTTGAATCCGATGTGAATGGCGAATTCCACTATGTTCCGTTTAACACGCCCGAAATCAAGACCGACGTGTTCTTCAAGGACATGTTCAAGGAGAGCGAAGAATGGTACGACATGAACTTCTACCTGACGGACACGGCCCACACAGAAGTATCCTTTGATTATTGCTTCGACTTCTTCGATAACATTCCTGGCGCCGACACGAAGTATGCTCAGTACAAGAATGCCAAAAAAGAATTTGCAACGACTAAAGACTTAGACCTCGCTGACACAAAATACAAGATGCCGCTTTGCTCCAAGGGCGAAAAAGAACATGTTGTCATTAATAAAGGACAACGTAAGCCGGCGAACCCGTCTCATATCAAGGTAAAGCTGGACGATGAAGTGGAAGGCTTTGAATATATTGTGTTTAGAATTACGAATTTGAACGGTGCCGTTATTTCGGGCAACAAGTTTGATGGCGGTCTTATCGTCAAGCTTGTCGATGTTTCCAATAACCCGCCCGACTTTGTCGATGTGGATGATGTGAAGCTTGTCGTTCCTGAAAATCAAAAGAAAGCGGTTGCCGGGACGATTTCTGCCAAGGATGTCGATGGCGATGGTGTTTCGTATTCTATTATCGGTGGCACTGTAGAAGAGTTGTTCGAAATTGATGCCAAGACAGGCGTTGTTTCGATGAGGGATGGAATCAAGGCGTTCAACTACGAAGCTTGGAGAGAAAAAGGCATTAGATATACCTTGCAAGTCCAGGCATGCGACGAAAAGGGCGAATTGCTGTCTTCGTTGCAGCTTTGCTCCGACCGCTACTTTGCTCTGACTATTGCAGATGTCAACGAAAAGCCGTTCTTTACTTACTCAGCAGATGAAGCGAAGGTTCTGACCATTGCCGAAAATTCAACTATTTCTCTGGATCAGCCTCGTTATATGGATTTGGACTCGTTCAATGTCGATGGGACTTTGACGAATAATGCGTTTAGCGCCGTTGCTGGGGATACGAATGTCTTTGATGTGACTTCCAAAGGCCTTATTAAGACAAAACCGGGCGTGACTCTCGATTACGAAACGAAGGACACGTACGAAATTACCTTGAGAGTTCATGATGTAGATACCGAAAAATTCCCGCTTCTTTATGACGAAATGACGTTCACCATCAAGGTGACCGATGTTGACGATGGTCCCAAGTTCGATCTTGATACCTACAATGGCAATATCAATGAAAACTCGGTTGCAACGACTAAAGTCAATATGAATGACGCTATTTACGCTTCGTCAACGCAGGTTGGCGCTGTGATTACTTATAGCTTGATTGGTACGGCAAAATATACGATTGACCCGAGCACGGGTGTTATCACGGTTGCTAAGGATGCAGTGCTTGATTTCGAAACAAAGAGCGTCGATACGTTGAAAGTGGTCGCTTCTGATAAAAATGGAGTGCCCGGCCAGAAGGTGCAATACGATACCGCGACGGTTATCATCAAGCTCAATGACGTGAACGAAAATCCAATCTTTGTGGAACCGACCAAGACTCTTGAATTCCCGGAAAACAAGAAGGGCTACGAAATCGGTACGCTTACGTTCGATGACCTCGATACCGCTAAGAAGTTCCGCGACAACCGCTTCTCTTGTGCGGAATGCGAAGAATTGGGCTTTGACTTGGACGAAAAAACGGGAACGCTTACGACGACCCGCAGGTTCGACTATGAAACCGATAAAAAATCGTACGACCTGACGATTAGCATTAGCGACGCTGGCGATTCAAAGCTTGTCACTAAGGGAACGATTACGGTGAAGCTTTTGAATGTGTCCGAATTCACGGAACTTGTCTATACTGTTCCTGAAACGGATACTGTTGGAACTCGCTTCAAGAAAGCTCTTGAAGTCGATAAAGTCGAAGGCCCGGACACTAAGCTCAAGTTCTTTATTCTCGATGGTACAAAAGAGGTCAGCTCGACTAAGGAATTCAAGCTGGATTCCGCTACGGGATACTTCTCGGTGCTATCTCCTTTGGATTACGAAACGACGGAATCTTACTCTATCAGAGTCCGTGCCAAGGATGCTAATGGCAGTGCTTCCGATACGACAATTACCGTCAAAGTAATTGACATGAACGAAGCTCCGTCTATCCAAGTGGATACGGTTTATGTGAAGGAAGACCAGAAGGTGAACGATCCGTTCGGCACTGTCAAGACGGACAAGGACGATCCTGACACCAAGAATGCTGATTTCCGCAACAACATCTACGAAAATACGGACAAGAACGAAGTCTTCAAGGTGGATGCGAACGGAGACGTTATTCTTCTCAAGCCTATCGACTACGAAGCGGATTCGCTCTACACTCTCATGGTTCGCGTGACCGACAAGAACGACAGCAAGCTCACTTCTGAAAAGAAGGTCATTGTCAAGGTGGTCGATGTCTATGAACAGTCCGAAGTCGAAATCACCCGTGCCGAAACAAGAGATTCTGTGTATCTCTATCCTGATTCGGTCTTTACGAATTCCCCGACCATCGGTCTCGAATGGACTGAAGATGGCAAGACCAACTATAGCACGGATTCGTTGGAGAACGGTTGCAACGTTATTGTTAAAACGTTTAAGGATCCGACAAAGAACGCTCCGGGTGCCGATACAGTCGTGGTTTGCTACAGCACAGCCGCTCCGATTGTGACAATCACTGCGAATAGCGGCAATGTCGAAGCCGAAAACATCTACACGGTTGTCGAAAGCACGACGAGTGGCGATAGCGCCATCTACGTGAACGGCACCAAGAACGATGTCAAGGTGACTGTCAAGGATACGGCGGCGAATTTGTCCAAGTCGTTTACGGTCCAGCTCGATCTCGATACGCTCTCGCTTCCGTCCAAGGAATTCAAGAACGTGACGAATCTTGCCGCAGCCGAGATTACGCGCAAAGAAAAGCCGGAATCGGGTATTACGTCAACCTCTGAAAATGGCGATTACGTCAAGAACACATATACCGAAACGGTCAATGGCATTGACGTGGCTGTAACCTACTATACCGATGGCAAGGGCAAGGATGTCAAGCGTTCTGTGGTGACCTCTTCGGGCAAGACCGAAGAAATTGCGGTCATCCAGATCTCTTACACCACCAAGATTGATGGCAAGGACGTGACGGTCTCGTATTTCGCTGATGCTTCTACGGGTGAACGCGTGTCGCTGAATACCGGCTTGCACAATAGCGAATCGGTGCTCTCTGCCGATGGCGACGAAGTGTCTGGCGCTTACGAAGTCTCTTATACCTATGTCGATAAGAACGGCAATTCTGTCGAAGTGACCTATTTCTTAGACGAAAAGGGTAAAATTGTCAAGAATAGCGACGGCGATATTGCGTACAACGTAGGCTACACTTATGTGAACAAGTACGGCAATTCTTCCAAGAAGGAAGTGCTTATAGTGCTCGACCAGAAGGGCCCGGTCGTAAAGATTGAGTCTCCGTTCGAAGATGCTGTGCTTACGTCTAACTTTACCGAAGTCAAGTGGACTGTCAATGGTGTCGAACAAGATACGCTTCGTGTGCAAGGCCTTGAAAATGGCGTGCAGACGATTATCCGCGTGTTCCGTGACAAGGCTGGCAACGAATCTCGCGATTCTGTCCACGTGATGGTCAAGAAGGCTAAGAACATCGACATTACCGTCGAAAAGCCGGTGACGCTGGTGGATCGCGATTCTGTGGAAAAGTACTACAAGTCCAATCCGCCTAAGACAGACGAACGCTTCTCGGTCTCGTTCTTTAATAACGCAACGAAGGCTGAAAATGAAGTTCTTGTCGGAATCAAGGGCGACGTTAAGAAAGGCTCTGGCGACGAACCATATCCGGGATTTGGCGGTTCTCACCTCGGACCGACTCTGGTGGTTGATGCTCGTGTGCCTGTCGTGAACGCTTTGGGCGGACTGGCAACGCTGGACGACATTGTTAGTAACGGTGGCATGATTGCACTGGAGGGCGTGGATGCCGCTAACAGTGAAAAGATCTCTGTCGATGAGTATGTGGAAAAGTACTGCACGGAGGAGTTCAAGAACTCCATGTCTTCGGACTATAGCCGTGTGAACCTCTACTGGACGACCCTCAGCGTGAAAATCTGGGTGTTCACGAACACGGGTTCCTTTATTGACCACTACAGTTACGATTATGACCTTTCTGACCCGGATTACGTGAGCGAAGCCGGGCTCTTGAAGCAGTTCTTCGAACTGAAGCCGGATGAAAACGGCGACGTGAGAAACGAGGATGGCCGCCTCTATGGCACGGGGGCATACCTCTTCAAGACCGAAGTGAAGATTTCTTCGAAGCTGCGCTGCACGCTCCCGCCGATTAGCGATGACCGTGCCGACCTCAAGAAGAACGCCGTCATCAAGTCTAGCGATGAACTCCTCACGTCGTTTGGTTACCGCCGTCCCGTGAATAAATAGAGAATCGCTTGTTGACAACTTGTAAGGTGGAATGCTACATTCCACCTTTTTTTGTGCCTAAATTTGCTTCGGTACGGTTTTTGGGGTATATAAAATACGCATGCTACAGAAAACCTTTGAAACTATATACTTTTCTTACATTTTCTAAAAAAAGCCTTTTGATTTTAGACCTCTCGTTACTATATTTCATATTAGAATATTAGGATGTTTGGGGAATAACTGTGGCAAAACGTCACGGGGACGTTTTTGGCGTAGAAAAAGGAGCGTTTAAAAATATGTGGTTAGACAAGATTGGTCTAAAAGCAGCAGCACTGGCATTAGTAGGTGCAGTTTCGACGATGGCTGCTGGCGTCGAGCCGCTTTCGTTTGGTGGTTCAAATACGAGCGATGTTGATAATTGGAATTATCTCATCAATTACAAAATGTGGGGCCAAACAGGAATTTCGTTTGGTAACAACAACTTATTTGAAAAAGCCGATGGATGGGTCGGTTCGTCCGGCAATTTGACATCTACTGGAAACGATGCTAAGATTGCAGGTGCGATTATTGTCGCCGGTAAAGCGGACAATACCGGAAAAATGGCGTTTACGTCGGGACCTGTTCGTACTGGAGGTGGCATTACGGATGCTTCTAGGGTCAGCGGCACTATTTGTCAGGGAACAAACACCACTGGCAATTGTGCAGACGTTCCTTTGTATAGATCAGGCTTGACCATTCCAACATTGAAGAATAGGCCAGCGAATAATCATAATAACATTAGTGTCGGGGATCATGGAACTACAACCGTCAGTGTGTCGGATGGTTCTTATGATTTGTATATTGACTCCTTTAGCATGGGTCAAGATGCTACTGTGATTATCAAAATGCCTAGGAAGCAAATTGTTCGCATTTTCACGAAGTCCTTTACAACAAGCACCCACCCGAATATTGTCGTCCAGTACAATGACGAATCGTTCTATCGTTGTAACTCATTGAATTCCTCTACATTTAAATGTGGTGGCGAATACGAAGGCAATTTGCTTATTTATGTTGATGGTGACGTGACATTCTCAAACGTGGACTACCATCCTATTGTTGGTACCATTGTTAGTTCTGGCACTATTAATATTGTTTGTAACATGAGTTTTGCTGGCCAGCTTATGGCCAAAACATTAAAAGTTGGTAACGAAGTTAAGGGAGATGGATTCAAGTTTGTTCCGATTAATCCGACTCCAAAAATTGTTTTGAGCCAAAAGGATGCTACATTTAAAGAAGACAATAAGTTGCATGAAATTGGCATTGCTTTGAATTCTACGGAAGGTGAAGGAGATGTAACTTTCAATTATTGCTTTGAATTCAATAATAAGTCGGTTCCGGGCGAGTTTGCAGAAAAAGCGGATGTAACTATAGATGGTACTTATGATTTCCCTATATGTGGAAGTGGTAATGACATAAAAGTTACTATCAAAAAGGGTGATCTTGTTTCGAAACAGAAAATTCAAATTAAACCGTTTATTGATGGTGTTGTAGAAAAACCTGCTACACCGGGTGAAAAGCTTTGGCTTGTTATTAAAGATGTTAAAGGTGCCGAGGTCTCTAAAGATAACTATGACGAAACTAGAAAAGGCTTTAACCTTTATATTACAGATTCCGACGAATTTCCAAGTGTATCTAGTGTGCTAAAATTCGATGTCGATGAAGATAGCAAGCATACGTTTACAAAAGATGAATTCAAGTTTGTCCATTCTACAAGAACTTTCGCTTCGGTCAAAATTGTCACAACACCGGATAAAGGCTCTCTGCTCTTGAACGGCACTGCTGTAACCAAAGGACAGACAATTACTGTTGACAATCTTACTAAGCTGACGTATGCCCCTGTAGCAAACGAATTCGGCAATAATTACACAACGTTCAAGTATCAAGTGATTGGTTCTGGAACGGGCGACAATACTTCTATAGAATACACGGCTACTGTGAACGTTGTTCCGGTCAACGACAAGCCGACAACGGATCCTAAATTCACGTTTACGGTTTCCGAAGAACCTGGAAAGGATCTTGTGCTTGGCTATGTAACGAATAGTGATGTATCCAATGAACTTAGTAAGGATACTTATAAGTTCACTTTGGTTAGCTCCTCTACGGGCTATGCAGATTTTTCGGCAAAGTTTGAGCTGACTTCTGATGGCAAGGTCAAAGTAAAGGGAACTCAAACGTTCAGTTGTTATGATACTCCTTCTTATACCGTTAAGGCTATTGTTACTGATAATGCCGCAACAGAATGGTCTGGTAAATCGGGAAATAAAGGTCCGCTCTCGTCAGATCAGTTTACGATAGTCGTTAATGTCAAGAACCAAAACCATGCTCCGACTATTTCGGATCAGTCCTTTAGCCTTCCAGAAAAGAATAAAACGACGAGCGGTATTGTCGATTGGACAAGCTCCAAGGTCGTGGGCAATGTTGCCGCAAAAGACCCTGATGCCGGCGACAATTTGACATACAAGGTTGAAACGACTGGAATTCCATTCGACTTTAAACCGGGTTCTAACGCTCTTATCGTTAAAGACGGTAGTGCTTTGGATTACGAAACAAAGTCGGTTTGGTCGTTCAAGGTTTCTGTCACCGACCCGAGTGGTGCGTCTGCTTCGGCTACTATTACGGTAAACCTCACGGATGTCAATGAACCTCCTGAGCCAAAGAACGTTTTGTCTGAATATTCTGTCGAAGAAAATAAGGCTACTGGTACTACTTTTGGCTCGTTCGAAGTTGTGGATAGAGATGCAAGTGAAACTCTGACATATTCTTTGTCTGGAAACTTGAATGGCGCAGTCAATAATTCAGGCAATTTGAAAAACAAGTCTTTGGCAGACATCTTTACTGTAAAAGAAGCTGTTAGTGGTAATACGAGAACGGTCTCGTTTGCGGTAAAGGATGGAGCTTTGCTTGATTACGAAGATCTTTACAAGACTAGCACGAAGAATGCTACTTATCCGGTAACAGTCACGATTACGGACAAGGGCTCGAATTCTGTCACGGTAAAGACGAACATTGCTGTTATCGATGTCAATGAAGATCTCGCCGCTACTGGTGGAACGTTCTATTTGCAGGAACATTCTCCGGGTGGTTCTCCGTTGTGCACTACTACCCATGGAGCTGATGGCTCTTGTGCTACATATGCTAAGATTACGGGTACAGACAAGGATAAGTACACCGACGCATTCAAGACATTGAAGTACTCTATTTCTAAAAATAATTCTGGGGCAAAAGCCACAGATGCAGCAAGTTTCACGATTGACAATAACAGTGGAGCCCTGCGCACTGCAATTAATGCTCAATTTGAATATGATGGTGCGGGTCAGCGCAAGTACGAATTTTTAGTGACTGTTTCTGATGGTTCCTTCTCTCATGATGTTACCGTAATTGTGGTTATCGAGGATATTAAAGAACCTACTGTTAGCCTTGCTACCATTGGATCTGGCGCAATTCCTGAACATTCTTCGAGGGGAACTTCTGCTGATAAGTTTACTAAAGACGTGTTGCCTCAAGATGAACAGGATAAATTTGATGCACTTGGCGAAGAAAAAGATATTAGCTATACCATTGATAAGACTGCAAGTGCCGAAGCTGAAAAAATCTTTACGATTGTGAGTGATCCTAATGAACTTCAGCATGGAAGTATTTTGGTCAAAACAAATAATCTTGATTTTGAAACCTTATACAAAGAAGGTAAAACAACTTTCACTGTTAAAATTATAGCTAAGGGCCCAAATGGTGAGCTTGAAATTGTTAGAAATATTGACGTGTTGGATATCAATGAAGCTCCCTCGGCTGAAGACTTTTCGAAGTCTGTAGATGAAAACATTGCTGGCGGGACTGTTATTGGCACGGTAAAAGCGACGGATCCGGATGATGCTTATGGAAACTTCCCTCATCCAAGCGCGTTCAATCAGTTGTATTATTCCATAGTTGACGATACGAATTTGCCTTTCGAAATTAATCCGGGTACGGGTGAAATTAGCCTTAGGAGCGGAGAAAAACTCAGTTTCAAAAAACAACAAAAATATGAGTTCAAAGTAAAGGTTACTGACCGCTCTACGGATGCGGACAATCCTCCGCTATCCACGACCGCCAATGTGACAATCACTGTTAACGATGTAAACGAACCTCCTGAGTTTAAGGTCTTGGCTGATCTTTACGAGGTTAAAGAAAATACGGATGTAGGCACAAAATTTGGCGATAAGATTGTTGTCTTTGATGATGATAATGCCGATTTGTGCGATGACTCGAAATGTCCATTGAGCATTTCCATAAAGGATAAGAACGCAACTTGCAAAACAGGCTTGTGCGCTCAGGATCTTTTTGAGGTCGTTAGAGTCGAAAACACTAATGCCAACCTTGAAACTCCGTTCAAGTTTGTTGTTAAGAAAGATTTGGATTACGAAACTCTTTATAAGTCCGATATTGGAGATGCCATCTTTGATGTGACACTTACCATTAAGGACGAAGGCGACAATCCTGTTTCGAAGGATACTAAGGTTCGCGTGATTGACGTGAATGAAGAACCCAAGTTCGTTGAAGATAAGTATGAATTCACTGTTCGTGAAAAAATCAAGATTGATTCTGTGTTGGGTAAAGCAGTAGCTACCGACCCGGATATATATAATCCGGCTTATGGCACGCTTTACTTCTCTCTTGATGGCGATGCAGACCAGATTGCAAACTTCTACATCGACGAATCTACGGGTGAAATCCACGTTATCAGCAATCCTAAGCTTGACTACGAAACAACTGAAACATACAAGTTCAACGCCGTTGTTACGGATAAGAATACCACAAAGAAGGTTCCTGTAACGATTACTGTTGTAAATGAATCGGAACCGCCTGAATTCCCGCCTGACACTCCGACAAAGCTGTATGTCGATGAAAATACGCTTGCGGGAACCGAGTTGAAGACTTTGGATAATCTTGGCAACCTTATCGTAGCTGAAATTGTCGCTGTCGATGACGACTGCAAGAACAAGCATGACTGCAAGGCTCCGACCTATTCTCTTGCCGAAGCCGATGGCGCAGCTTCGGATTACACGGCCTTCAGCATTGATCCTGCTAAGGGCATTATCACGGTCGCCAAAGACAGCATTTTGAACTACGAAAAGAAGAAGACCTATTCCGTTAGAGTTATCGCTACGGATGGTTCTAACAGCGCTCTTAAAGACACAGTTGTTGTGACCATCAATGTGAACGATGTGAACGATGCCCCGAAATTTGACAAGGCGAAATATGAATTTGAAGTCGCCGAAAATCAGGCTGCCGGCGAAGTTGTTGGTTCTGTCTTTGCAAGCGATGAAGACACATGGAGCGTGCTGACGTTTACGATTTCCGATTATACTTCGGGATCGAAGGACAGTGAAGTCTTTAGCATTAATGACAATGGACGTATCTCTACAAAGAAGACCTTGAACTACGAAGAAAAGAAGGTCTATCAGATTGTAGTGACCGCTACGGATAACGGCAAGTCTAAGGGCTTTGAAAACTATAGTACAACTACTGTAGTGACAATCAATGTTCTTGATAAACCGGATCCTCCAGTTATTAAAGATGACGGAAAGGCTGGTTACGGTGTCAATGAAGTCACTGAAACTAACGATATTAAGAATGGCTCCATCGTTAAGGATACAAAGGATGGCAAGGACGTTTGCTATGAAGTCAAGGACGAAGATGCCGGCCAGATTGAAAAGCTGGTTGCTTATGTGACGGACTTGGGCAATACGGATGCCGACCGCCTGTTTGACGCTATCATTAAGGAAACGTCTGGTGGCTATAACTTGTGCCTCACTGTAAAGAACGCTTCTGCTTTGGACTACGAAGCCCTCACGCATGAACATAAGATTAAGATTGCTGTGATGGACGCAGACCAAAAGACCGCTGGCGTTGAAAAGACGGTTACTCTTGTGGATGTGAACGAAATGCCGCTTATCATAGGCAACCTCGGCTTTTCTTTCTACGACGAGAAATCTAAGGGCTCTGTGATTGGCAAGCTCAATCCTGCCGATGTCGATACTTCGCTGAAGTTCACGGACGATGTGTATGCTGCAATTGGCGGCGATACCGCTTCGTTCACGATTACCGAAGATGGCAAGATTAAGACAAAGCGCGAATTCAATTTCCAGACCGAAGAAAAGACTACGTTCGAATTGAAGGTCACGTTGTCTGATAGGGATGCAAGTACGTATCCGAAGCTCACGACATCTGCAACCATTACGATTACGGTCAAGAACACTCCGAAGCCGCCTACGATTACGTCTAAGGAATTCTCTGTCGATGAAAATTCTGAAGGCGGTACCGTTATCGGACAGATTAAGTCGGATGACCCGGATGGCAACGGAAACCTCTTGTACTCTCTTGAAGAAGATAGCCCGTATGTGGAAGTTTCTTCGGATGGTCAGATTACAGTCCGTGAAGGTGCCGATATCGACTACGAAAAGATGAAGGAATTCACTATCACGGTGAGCGTCAAGGATAATGACGGCTTGTCCGATGAGGCTGAAATCGTCATTAAGGTGAACGACTTGAACGAAAAGCCGACTATCAAGGAACAGACCATTGAGTTCCCCGAAGATACTCCGCCGGGAACCAAGAAAGGACCTATCGAAGCTAAGGATCCAGATACGAAGAAGGAATTCAACGTTCTTGAGTTCTACCCGCTCGAAGAATCCAGCGTGTTCGATATTACGAAGGATGGCGACATTGTCTTGAAGGAAAAGCTGGACTACGAAAGCGTGACGAGCTACTCTCTCACGGTACGCGTGGTTGACCCGAAGGGCCTTGCCGATACCGCTACCATCACTATCAATGTGGGTAACGTCATCGAAGTTGGCGAAGTCACGATTACTCGTGCCGAAGTCCGCGATTCTGTCTATCTCGATCCGGATACGCTCTATGTGAATGCCGACAAGATTCTGGTGGAATGGAAGCAGAATGGCCAAACCAAGTCTAGCCTCGATTCCTTGCACGAAGGCAAGAACATCATTATCAAGAGCTTCAAGGATTCTACGCAGGATATTGCTGGTTCCGACACCTTGGTGGTGTTCTACAGCACGGCTGCTCCGATTGTCGAAGTTGCTGCAACCAAGACGAAGGTCGAAGCCGACAACATTTACACGATTGTTGAAGAAGTCGATAAGAAGGACTCTTCGATCTACGTGAACAAGAAGACGAAGGAAGTGACGGTTACCGTCAAGGATACTGTCTCTGACTACGAAGAAAAGTTCAATGTCGAAGTGGTCTTGGATACGATATCTGTTTCGAAGAAGGACGTGCAGACGATGGTCGATGTTTCCAAGTCTAAGCCGTCGCTCGAAGACAAGCCGAAGGATGGCATTTCTGAAACCCCGATTAACGGCGAAAAGACGAAGGTCTCCTTCAAGAAAACTGTCAACGGCACGAAGGTCACCATCTCCTACGATGTCGATGACAAGGGCGATATGATCAAGCTCCCGGTTATCAACGCCGATGGCGAAAAGGTCATGACCGAAGTGATCGAAGTTTCTACGGTTGTCGAAGCCGGTGGCAAGGACGTGGTCGTTTCTTACAAGGCTGATGCCAAGACGGGCAAAATCTTGTACGGCGACTCCGAAGGCAACTTGATGGTCGAAGCTCCGAGCAGCAGCTCCAAGGATTCTAAGAAGTCCGATGAAGTGGATCTCAAGACTGGCGTAGGCGCATTCACTGTGACTTACGACTTCAAGGGTGTCGAAGGCAACAAGGCTACGGTCTCTTACGTCATCGACGAAAAGGGCAAGGTCGTTGCTAACGAAGAAGGCGACAGAGGCTACCTCGTGACCTACACCTACACGAACAGGTACGGCAACTCTGCTGACAAGTCCGTGTTCATGGTGCTCGACAAGCTCGCTCCGATTGTGAAGATTCTCTCTCCGACGGATGGCCAGGTTGTCTATGCAAACTTTGTCGATGTCGATTGGTGCATTGCTGTTGACGGCGACGAAGACAACTGCGTCAAGCAGGATACCTTGAACTTCCAGAGCCTCGAAAAGGGTGTGAACACCATCAAGCGTATTTATCGTGACAAGGCTGGCAACGAAACTATCGCCAAGCTCGATGTCATGATGAAGAAGGCTAAGGATGTCAATATCACTCTCGAAGAACCGATGATTATCGTGACTGCTGATTCTGTGAAGAAGTACTACGAAATTAATCCGCCGATCGAAGATGAAAAGTACGCCGTGAGCGTCTTGAATCCGAAGACTCAGGCTGAAAAGGAAGTCATTGTCGGTACGACTAAGAAGAACCAGAAGGGTTCGGGCGAAGAACCGTATGCGGGTTACGATGGCCACCTCGGTCCGACTATCAAGATCGACATGAAGGTTCCTCTGGTCAGCGCAGTCGGTGGTCTTGCCACTTTGGATGACATCATCATCAACGGCGACATGATTGCCTTGGATGGTGTTGATGCTAAGGATAGTAAGAAGATGACTGTCAAGGAATACGTCGAAGAATACTGCTCCGAAGACTTCCAAGAAAAGTTGACCAAGGATTACAGCAAGGCTACGCTCTATGCGACGACGGCTCATGTGACACTTTGGTTCTTTACGACTAGCGGCAGCTTCGTTGACAAGTACTACTTCGAATACGATGTGAACGATCCTGATTACGTCGATAAGACTGGCCTTGTGAAGCTCTTCTTCGAAATGAAGCTGGACAAGGACGGCGAATTGAAGGATAAGAATGGTCGTCTCTATGGTACGGGTCCGTTCATCGTGAAAACGAAGGTGGAAATCCGCTCCAAGCTCCGCTGCACGGTTCCGCCGGTGGATGGCAATGCTAAGGTTGGCGATGTCATCAAGTCTAGCGATGAACTCTTGAAGCGCTTCGGCTACCGTCGTCCGGTTCTCCGTAAGAACGAAAAGGCTGAAGAAAAGACGACTAAGAATTCTAAGAGTTCTAAGAAGTCCGACAGCAAGTCCAAGAAGTAAGGCTTAAAGAGAAAAGTTAAAACGCAAATCCCGAGCTCCGCTCGGGATTTTTTATAATTACAGCAAAAGAGGAGTTTTACATGGGAATTGAAGAGCGTTCGACGTTGGTGTTTGCAAGCGGCGTAGGCCGCATCAAAGAAGAAAAGCCGAAGGCTGCGCGTCCG
Source organism: uncultured Fibrobacter sp. (assembly GCA_947306305.1). Classification (GTDB taxonomy): domain Bacteria; phylum Fibrobacterota; class Fibrobacteria; order Fibrobacterales; family Fibrobacteraceae; genus Fibrobacter. Next base: position 5,226 of record CAMZGI010000018.1, on the reverse strand, counting down.
CAGGGCGACGGCGTTGTGCGTATCACGCTGAAGCGTCTGGGTGGCGGCAAAATGGCTAGCGTTGTTTCGGGCGTGCCGCTGGACGAAGACGAACTCAAGGACTTGGCTCGTGCTTTAAAGCAAAAGTGCGGCGTTGGCGGCTCGGTCAAGGACTTTGCCATCGAGATTCAAGGGGACAAGCGTAATGTGCTCAAAGCCGAACTCGAAAAGAAGGGATATACGGTCAAGCTCGCTGGCGGGTAAAGGCTTTGGCCTTTCGTCTAAGGTTGCTGTGTTTATATTCACGTTTTGATGAAACGGCTTACATTTTTTGACAAAAAAAAGTAGATTTATTGTAAGAATATTAATAGAGAGGTCTTATGTTTAGGCATCTGTCTTTTTTATGTCTTGCACTTGCAATGATTCCAACGTTTGTATTTGCAGCTCCCAAGGGTGGCGAAAAAGCGGGTACCGTTGGTGCCGTGACTCCGTATGCAGAAAAACGTTCTGGCAGTTGCAGTGAAGATGCCAAAAAATCTACCAAGATTGCAGATGGTAACTTTAGACAATTCGATTGCTTTATGACTGCCGAAGGGGGCTCGGTCCAGTTGTATCTTAAGGGCGAAAACAGTTCTATTACGATTAATGAAAAATCCCTTGTTAGCATCGATAGCATTTCAGAAAAAGACGAGAATGGCAATTTTAGACTCAAGCTCAATATCAAGAAAGGTCTCTTGGGCTTTGGCGTAAAGAAGGGGAATGACGTAGGGTTCCGCACGGGAACGGCTGCGGCTTCGATTCGTGGTACGGAAGGCGTTATTGGCGGCGACGACAAGACCTTTCTCGGTGGTTTGAAAAATGGCAGTTTGTGGATTTCCCCAGACAATGGCGATTCGCTTGTTATTGGTCAAGGGCAGACTGTGCTCGGCAGAGAAAAGTTTGTTCTCCTCAATTTAAAGTCTTCGGGCGATACGACTTTTGCTAAGACGTTGGCTGCTCTTTTAGCGGATTCGACTAAGTCTATGGACGAGGTGGCTACGGCGGCTCAGGCGGCTGATAGCGCTTATCAGGACTCGTTGGTATTAACGAAAGCAAAGTCGCAGGAAAAAACTACAGTTGAAGAATTGGAGACGACGAATTTGAAAGTCCCGCAAATCAAGTATTCTTCTTACGATTCGCTGCGTTGTGTTGCAAACCTTGCGGTGTCTAACGTGCAGAAGGGGACGGTGGCTCGCTTGTCTGCATTTATGGACGGTTCTTCGATTGCAGAGGATTCTTTGAAGCGCAACATGCCTAAGCGTATTGGCTTGCGTAGCGGCGTTCACGATTATGAATTTATTATAGAAAACGCGGCGGGTCGCAGCAGTGTTAAAAAGACTTTGGGATGCTACCCCATGAAGCCTTTCTCGGTGAAGGTCTTTGGCCCTAGCTATGTGGTTTTGACGATTCCTCCTGCTCCGCCAGAAACCAAAGATGTGATTGTGCAGACGCTCCAGTTCCAGATTCGCGTGCCGGAATACGATCCGAGCTTCTTGAACAAAGTCGTAGTCCGTCAGAGTGGCAAGGTTATTTTGCAGGAACGCTTGTCGCAGATTCAGAACTTGGATTACCAGATTCCTGTGGAGCTCAAGAGAGGTATAAAGAATCGTTTTGATATTGAAGTTGTTCACAAGAGCGGTTATGTCGTCAAGGCTGCTAAGACTTATGAGGTTAAATAATGATGATTCGTGGTTTAGCGCTTGCGTCTATTTTGGCTGTCCCTGCTTTAGCTCAGTCTGACTCTTCGTGGTCGGTTACGGGCTCGGTTGGCGGCGAATTTGGCTACCATTCTGTAGTGACTGAAAAGAACAAGTCTGGCGATATTTATGTGAACGGCAACGATACAATCCAACCGGGCAAAAAGTACAGAAACTACTTCCGCGTGCCGGGATTTTACGGTTCTTGGAATGCGTTTTTGCAGATGGAATCGCCCACGGGCAAAAAGATTGAATTTGCTTTGGATGCAGCTCATGACGCTTGGAATCATTTTGACCTCAAGTACGTGCAGGCTTTGTACGAAGACAAATTCCAAAAATTGATTTTGGGTGATTTTTCTGTGTCGAACGGCGAATTGTACTTGTCGGGCATAGATGTGTTTGGCGCAAGCTACGACATGAATTTGTTGGTTCGTCCGAAACCCTTGGTTGTACTTAGCGCGTTTGGCGGTGAAAATCGTGCGCCGAAGTTGCCTTACGAAAGAGACCCGGACCAATACAATCGGTATGTGGGGCTGGATGAAGTCGAAGCGCAAAAGATGGTGCTTGGCGCCAAGGCTCTTTGGAACGCTTCGGATAACGTCAACTTGACGATCGGCTTTGTTGGCAGCAAGGATTACTTGGAAGATCCGTTCTTACGTGACGGTACGGCTAAGGATGTCAATTTGTCTGATCCGATGTATTCGTCGAGGACGATGTTTGCAGACCTGAATGGCAAAGTGCTGGGCGGTCGCGGAACGTTTAATTTGCAGCTTGGCTTTGGCGGTGCCGATACGACGAACGTGGTGATGCACCGTGCCGTGAATGAAATTTTTGAAGAAGCCGGGCTTGATGTTTCGACATTTGCGCAGCTCCGCCGCTTGATGAACAACACGTCGCTGGTGCAACGCATGAACCGCAACGAATTGGAGCTGATTTTTGGCGACAATACGGATATGTCTGTTTCTGAAATGCGTAGCGAGCTCGAACAGATTTTGAAGCTTGCAACGGAGGCTTTGAAAAAGCATCGCGATAAGGAAAAGGACGATCCGACCGATTGGACGGCGCAAAATCTTGCCTTGTCGGGTTCTTATAACTGGAAGGGCAAATCGACGACTGTGGATGCTTATTTCCGTTTTATCGGACGTAACTATTACAGCGCGGGTTCGCCGGACATGTTGCAGAATTCTCGCTTGTTAGGAATGAAGGTTGAATCGAATCCCGCCAAAGTTTGGAACTTGGATGTGGGCTACGAGTTGAATATCGAAAATGCTTCGGGCAGCGGTGATGCGTATAACGTATTTGGCTTTGCCGAAGGCTCTAAGCTCGGACTTTTGCCCGGTGCCGACGATGATTGGCTCAAGAAGCATGAACAAGACGATTCGAGAACGCTTTACGACCATGACTTTGATTTAAAGAACACGTTCAAGCTCAGCGATTCTGTTGAATTAGATGTGGGCTATGCCCTTAACTACCGCACTCGCAGCTCTCCGCTAAGACTCCACGGAAATTACTTTGTTTCGTCTGGAATTTATTCGGATTCATGGTTTGCAACCCGGAAGGGCAAGCCGACGGTAGTTGTAGAATCGGAAGATGGCTCGGTCACGATAGATTCTTCTCATTGGGCAAAGTATTCGGCTTTGCAGGATGAGGAATATTTGGCGACGCAGTTCGAAGAACGTTTGCTCAAGCACACGTTTGAATTGGGTGCGACGTTCAGGCTTCCGAAGAATGTGTTGAAGCTTGGCGGCGTTTGGACGTTCCGCACGGATTTGTCGAAGTTCAATGAAGACGATTTGCTGAATGGCTTTGATTTCTCGGACCGCACGTATGGCATTCTGGGTTACCAGTTCCACGGTAGCGATTACTTTGAAATGCGCTATCCGATTTCGCTCACGACGACGCTCGACAGGTGGCGTAATACGTTGTCTGTATCTCCGCGTTACAGGTCTTACAACCGCAACGACATGAGCGAATTTGAATGGAGCCTCGCGGAAAGCTCGACGATTCAGCTGAATCCGGGATTCTTGGATTTGCTGTTGTACGCAGGCGTCCGCCAGAACTTTATGAGCCGCGACGAAGAAGGCGAATCTGTCGAAGAAATGGAATTGGATATGGACTTTTCGTTAGGTTTAAAGTTCCAACTGACAGAAAGGCTTAGCACGGAATGGACTGCTGGCGCGTTCTTCAACAAGCGCCCGGACAATAAGTCCGAAGACTACAGGGATATTTACGGGATGGCTTCGGTCACCTACGACTTTTAATCATGCATATTGGTTGTCATCTTTCTTCTACGGGTGGCTTTTTGGCGATGGGCGAGACAGCTATCGCCATTGGTGCCGATACGTTCCAGTTCTTTACGCGTAACCCGCGTGGCGGAGCGGCGAAGCCGTTTGACAAGGCGGATGCCGCTGCGTTGAATGCGTTAATGGACGCTAATCATTTTGCGCCTATCCTTGCGCATGCCCCATACACGTTGAACGCAAGTGCTGCGGATCCTTCGCTTAGGCAATATGCCGAAGACGTGATGAAGGACGATTTGTACCGCATGGATCACTTTCCGCATGCGATGTACAACTTTCACCCGGGGAGCCATGTAAAGCAAGGTGTCGAGGTGGGGATTGACCTCATTTCGCAACATTTGAACAAAATCTTGCACAAGGATTTGAAGACGAAGGTGCTCCTTGAAACGATGGCGGGGAAGGGTTCCGAAGTCGGGCGGACGTTCGAGGAATTGCGCTCGATTATGGACCGCGTGGAGTTGAGCGAAAAGGTGGGCGTGTGCTTGGACACTTGCCACGTTTTTGACGGCGGTTACGACATTGTGAATCGCTTGGACGATGTGCTCGAAGAATTTGACAAGGTGATTGGGCTTAAGCGTTTATGTGCGATTCATTTGAACGATAGCAAGAACCCGATGGATAGCCATAAAGACAGGCACGAGGTTATTGGAGGCGGATTCATTGGGCTGGACGCTTTGGTGAACGTCGTGAACCATCCTGCGTTGAAGGCTTTGCCGTTTTATTTGGAAACGCCGAACGAATTGCCTGGCTATGCCGCGGAGATTGCGTTGATGCGGAGCAAGGAACGCTAAAAAGTGAATTTTTTTACGACTACCCCTTGACAAAAAATAGAGAATAACTATATTTGTCCGCGTCGATAAGAATCCTCAAACAGTTCTTTTTGATAACGATGCCTCATAGCTCAGTTGGTAGAGCCCGCGACTGTTAATCGCGTTGTCCTTGGTTCGAGTCCAAGTGAGGCAGCTGAAAAAGCCTTGGTCTTTGACCGAGGCTTTTTCGTTATTCTTGTTGGCTATAGTCCATTCTGGAGGGGCGAAGCCCCGACGGAATCCATTATTTTATTGTTTATTCTGGGCTATGCCTTGACAGATAAGTAGGTTTATCTATATTTGTGCGGCATCAATAAGAATCCCCAAACAGTTCTTTTTGATAACGGTGCCTCATAGCTCAGTTGGTAGAGCCCGCGACTGTTAATCGCGTTGTCCTTGGTT
>CAMZGI010000017.1 GCA_947306305.1 uncultured Fibrobacter sp. | reverse complement strand
AACGCAAAAAACTCAGATTAAAAGTTTCAAGGGCAGCCCCGAAAATGGCTGTCCTTTTTTGACCGCTCGTTCGTTACTTCAAACGACTGGACCTACGGGTTCTCACGAGCTCTCGCCATCACGGCACGTTCACACCGTGCCGCTCCTGGCTCACTTTTTTACCCTAAAATTTTCCCCAAAACTTTAACCACAAACAAAAAAACGAAAGGTTCATTTTTACAATGCTCTGGATGACGTAGAATCAAGATTACAGGATAAACATTTATAAATATTATTCTATAATTACATTGTAAAAATTTGAATTTTCGAAACCTCCATAGGAGCATAAAATGCGCAGAAGATTGTTGAGCGAAGGTGCTAAGGAACTTTCTTACGAAATCCGTGAAATCGTGAAAAAGGCAAACCAGCTCAAGGCACTCGGTCTCCCCATCCACTGGGAAAACATCGGCGACCCGATTGAAAAGAAATGCCAGCTTCCCGAATGGATCAAAGACATTGTCGTTGACTTGGTCAAGACGAACCGCAGCTACGGCTACTGCCCGTCTAAAGGCATGCTCGAAACGCGCGAATTTTTGGTAAAAGAGAACAACAAGCTCGGCGGAGCACAGATCAACGTCGATGATATTTTGTTCTTCAATGGTCTCGGCGACGCAATCGCCACGATTTACGGCCTTTTGTCGATGACCACCCGCATTATCGGACCGGCACCGGCTTACTCGACGCACAGCTCTGCCGAAGCGGCTCACGCTCACACGTCTCCGATCACGTACCGCCTCCAGCCCGAAAACCACTGGTACCCGGACTTGGAAGAACTCGAAAACAAGGTGAAGTACAATCCAAGCATCGCGGGCATCTTGATTTTGAACCCGGACAACCCGACCGGCATGGTCTATCCGCTCGAAATTCTCCAAAAGATGGTCGATATCGCCAAGCGTTACAACTTGTTCATCATCTGCGACGAAATTTACAACAAGATTGTGTATAACGGAGCTCACGCATACGCGCTCGCCGAATACATCGGCGACGTTCCGGGCATCGCTCTCAAGGGTATTTCTAAGGAATACCCGTGGCCGGGCGCTCGTTGCGGCTGGGCCGAATACTACAACCGCGACAAGGACGAGCAGTTCGACGCGTTCTGCCGTGCTCTCGACAACGCGAAGATGGTGGAAGTCTGCTCGACAACGCTCCCGCAAATGACGATTCCGCGCGTTCTCGGCGACAAGCGCTTCAAGGAACATCGCGACGCTCTCAACGAAAAGATTGGCCGCCGTAGCGCCATCATCAACGAAATCCTCTCCGACATTCCGGAGCTCTATTTCAACCCGACATACGGCGCATTCTACAACACCATCATCTTCCGCGAAGGCACTCTCAACAGCCACCAAACGCTCAAAATCGACAATCCGATTATCAAGAAGAAAGTCGAAGAATGGTGCAGCAAGACCACGAACCTCGACTACCGCTTTGTGTATTACCTCTTGGGCGCAAAGGGTATCTGCGTCGTGCCGAGCACTAGCTTCTGCACGGACCTCAAGGGATTCCGCGTGACGCTCCTCGAAGAAGACGAAGACGAACTGCGCAGCGTGTTCACCACGATTCACGACGCGATTATCGAATACTTGCATTCGTAGAATGCGGGAATAGCAGATCTTCCCCGTCATCCCCGTTAAGCGAGGACAGGAGTCCGCCACGACATCGCCATCTTGAGCATTGCGCTCCCGAAAAAATCGGGAGTGCTTTTTTCATAGTCTTTTTTTATATTGTTCAAAGGCTCTATTCCAAAAGAGGGTGAAAATGAAAAAGCCAGTTAAAATAATTCTGCTTTGTGTTGCCGTATTTTTCGGCACCGCCTTGAGCCTTTTCATAATAAACAAATTTGAATTGTTCCGGCCAAGCAAGCCCGAAATCACAAGCGAATTTATCGGGCAGCAAATTCAGGAAATCTCGGAACTTTCCACGCTGCACCACCAATATCGAAAAGTCGCCACCTACCAAGATGTCGCCAAGCTGTTCAAATATTTCCCTAACTGGCGAATCAACCAATCCATCAAGGAATTTGTTCTAATTTACAAAGGCGACGTCAAACTCGGCTACGATTTAAAAGACATCAAAATCGATGTAGATAAAATCACCAAGACCATCACTATCACGCTCCCGGAACCGAAAATTTTAAGCCACAGCATCGACTTCGAAAGCATCAACGTGATTGTAGAAAACCAAGGCTGGTTCAACCAAATCAAATTCGAAGATTTCAAAAAGTTCTTTCTTTTCGAGCAAAAGAATTACGATTTAGACAATTACGAAGAACTCAAAAAGCGAGCTAGGGAGCAAGCCCAAAAAATCATTTTCCTCTACTTGAGCAGCGCACTAGAAATAGAAGCCCCGACCGCCGAAGAAAAATCCTTCTTGCAAAAGCTTATTTACCCCGAAAAATTCAAGCTCGAATTGAAGGGAATCGACTAACTACAGAATGTCTTCTGAACTTTTTACAGAATATCTTCGGACTTTTTGATAGGAAGCGGAGCGAACGGCGGTTCCAGTTCCAGCGAAATCGGGCAATGGTCCGACCCCATCACTGAACTATGAATTTCGGAGCTGACCACGTTCGGCATCAGGGCTGCATCTACAAACCCATAGTCCAAACGCCAGCCAACGTTCCGTTCACGAGCGCCAAAGCGGTTCGACCACCAGGAATAGGCATCGCGGGTATCCGGGTGCAATTTGCGGAACGTATCGACAAACCCGTTCTCGACGTACTTGTCCATCCACGCGCGTTCAATCGGCAAAAATCCGCTCACGTTCTCGTTTTCCTTGGGGCGAGCAATATCGATTTCTTTATGGCAGGTGTTGTAGTCGCCAACAGTCACCACGTGCTTGCCGTCGGCAAGCCACTGCTTGGAATTTTCAAGGAATGCGTCGTAAAAGCGGAGCTTGTAATCTAGGCGGTCGTCGCCCTGCCCCCCGTTGGGGAAATAAATGCTGTTGAGCACCCAATCCGGGAACACCAGCTGGAGCACTCTGCCTTCTTCGTCGAATTCTTCGATGTCAAAACCGTAATTGACCGCATCGGGTTCAATTTTGGAATAGACAGCTACGCCACTGTAACCTTTCTTGCGTTTGCAAGCGTTCCAGTAAGTGTAGTAGCCCTCGCGGCTTGCGATTTCGGCAACCTGGCTTTTTTCGGCCCGCACTTCCTGAAGGCACAAGACATCGGGATCAGTTGCAGCGAACCAATCTTCAAAGCCTTTTTTCAGAGCGGAGCGAATACCGTTGACATTCCAGCTGTAGATTTTCATTTTACACCAATCTCATTTTTCACCGGCAAAGATAGAATAATTTTTCGAAGTCCAAAGGGTAGAAGGGCATATCTGCCACCAATTAGTTAACAAATCTTTACAAAATAAGGTTTACGCAAAGAAAAAACAATCTAATTCAAGCAATTTCAAAAAAAATAACACATTGAAGTATAATAATCTTATATTTGATTACATGAAGAATAAATTTTTGTTGTCCTCCTGTATCCTTGCGATTTCACTCTTGGCCGGCTGCGGCGGCTCTTCCCAAAAAGGCGAAGCCCTCGAAATTCCAACCGACCTCCCCCCTATCTGCCGCGACATCGACTTTAATGCCGATCCTGACATGCGCGAAGTCTGCGGTGTGCGCAAGGCGTCGAGCCACAACATCGCTTATCGCAACATTCCGCAACAGCGCTACCTCATCAAGCCGTCCGAAACGTCCATCGTAAAGACGAATGGCAAGCTGGAGCTTCGCTTCCAGAACTCGCTTCCGCTCAACCTCGACGGACCGATTGTCGATGAACTTATCTTCAACCAAGAAAAGCGCCTCGAACGCATCAAGAACACTTACGATTACCACGAAATTACAAAGAAAGGCGCAGAACGCCTCCGCATCTTCAAGATGGGAATCCCGACAGACAAAGGAAACAAGTACGACTTCTGCTTCCGCATTCCCGAAAAAAGAGGTAACGACAGGACCCGCAGCAAGGCTATGGGCGTGAACATCGAAACCATGTCTTGCACCGAGTTCGACAGAATCGTTTCGACGAAGTAATTTATATTGTGCAATATGCACTTTTGGATTCCCGCGAAAGCGGGATTTTTTTTACATGCATTTGTTTTTGCTAAATTATGGGCGGTAAAAAAGTGAACGAAAGCAAATACATACACAACGCCCTGCGGCAGGTTCATGTAAACACGCCCTGCTCGCCTATTTCCGGATTTTCGATTTCCGGGCTTGCGACGTATATCCAGATTCCTGAACTCGACTTTTGCATTGACATGGGCGAATGCCCGCTCTCGGCAATTCCCCTCGACCACGTCTTTTTGACCCATGCCCACGGCGACCACGCACGTTGCCTCATGCGTCATCACAGTTTGCGCAAAATGATGGGCGTAGAACGCGACAGCGTCTATTACATGCCCGAATTCATTAGCGAAAGCGCAAAGGCTTGGATTAAATCCGAAGCCATCTTTGAAGGCGTTGCCGAAACTAAGTTCCGCTACCCCGAAATTGAGCCCGTCACTGCTGGCGAACTGCAATTTTTAAGGTACCGCAAAGACATTGCATTAGAAGCATTCGAAGTCAAGCACTCCATCCCGGCGATGGGCGGAACGCTCTACTTTTACAAGAAAAAACTCAAAGACGAATTCCTCGGAAAAGAAGCAGCCGAAATCATCGAGCTCCGCAAAAACGGGGTTGAAATCACGCGTGAAGTTTACGACCCGCTCGTGAGCTTTATGGGAGATTGCCTTGGCGAAAGCCTGCTCGACAACAGCCGCGTTTTCCAGTCGAAAGTGCTCATTACGGAATGCACGTTCCTCGACGATGGCGAAGAAGCCATGAGCAAAAAGAAGGGGCACAGCCACTTGAAAGACATCGTTCATGCGCTCAACGAAATGGATGGAGATATCAAGTGCGAGAAAATCATCTTGAGCCACTTTTCGATGAAGTATTCCGACAAGCATATTCGCGAAGCTCTAGACAAGGGAATCCCGGAGAAGTTCAAGGAGAAGGTGGTCGCGTTTATTTAAATAGAAGTTACTAGTTAATAGATCTTAGTTACTAGAAGACTTAAGATACAAGAAGCTTCTTGATTTATGCAATCTAGTAACTAGTAACTCATAACTGAGAACTATATTATGGCAGAAGAAATCAACAACGAAGAAGTGAAAGAAGAAAAGGTCGAAAAGGAAGTCATCATTCCGGAATTCTACCGCGACTTGACGCAAGACCCGCAGATGAAGGCGTTGTGGCATTACATATTCCGCACGAATGGCGACCGCAAGCCAATCAAAACGCCGGACGGATTGCCGCACAAGCTCGACTTCAACTGGAAAGACATGTTCCCAAACGAAAACGGCCACATCGAAGTGGAAATCGGAAGCGGCAAAGGCAACTTCATGACGGACTACGCCGAAAAGCACCCGGATTACTTTATCATGGGTAGCGAATGGGACTTCACGTGGGCAGCCTTCGCGCACGAACGCATGGAAAAACGTGGCATCGTTGCACAAGGCAATGCGGCAATGCTTCGCGGCGACGTGTTCTACTTCTTGCGCGATGCAGTCAAAGACAACACCGTCGATGCATTCCACATGTACTTCCCAGACCCGTGGCCAAAAGAACGCCACCACAAGAACCGTTTGCTCCGCCCCGATTTTCTCACGGAAGTCGCACGTTGCTTAAAGCCCGGCAAACGCATTTTCTATTGGGGCACCGACCACAAGGAATACAACGAAATCGCGCTTGAAACGTTCGATGCATTCCCGACTTGCAAAGTCATCGTCCGCAACACGGCCGAACCCACCGAAGGGATTACGACAGGCTTCGAACGCAAGTACAAGAAAGAAGGCCGCCCCATTTACAGAAGCATCATAGAATTTGAGAAATAGCGCCTTCGGCGCAGTTACTAGTTAATAGTTACTTCGCCCCTTCGGGCTAGTTACTAGATACTAGTTACTAGTTAGTAGTTAAGAGTTACTAGAATACTTAAGATGCGGGATGTTGCAAAGCTACTCTAGTAACTAGTAACTCAGAACTAGGAACTCAAAGCAGACTTTTTCTACTAAATTTTTAGAACATGTTAAAGCAACTTACAATTAATGGTTTCACATTGATAGCGGAGGCTCAGGTTCCTTTTCACGAGGGCTTTACTGCTATTACGGGTGAAACAGGCGCAGGCAAATCCGTCCTTATGAAAGCGCTCCGCATGGTCTGCGGAGACAAGTCTCAAGCGTCGATGGTCCGCACAGGCGAAGAAAAAGCGGTCATCGAAGGAACGTTCGATATCAGCAACCAACCTGAAATCAAGCAGATTCTAGCAAAGCTTGAACTCGATGACGATGACGAGCTCATCATCCGTCGAGAGATTTTAGAAAACGGCAAAGGACGCGCCCGCGTGAATGGTTCTGTGGTAAGCCTTACGGACTTGCAGGAACTCGGCGAATCGCTCATCCAGATGCACGGGCAAAGCGAACAGCTTTTGTTGCGAGACATCCGCACGCACGCAAAGATGCTCGACGAATACGCCGGCAATAACGAGTTGCTTACAGAATACAGCAAGAGCTTTACGGCATGGAACAACGTTCTCGCCGAAATCGGACGAACAGAAGCACACGCCAAGGAACTGGCGGCCCAAAAAGATTTTTTAAAGTTCCAGTACGACGAACTTTCTAAAGCGGCACTTCGCGAAGGCGAAGAAGAAGAACTTGAAGACAAAGTCACAGCAGCTAGCAAAAGCGAAGCCGAGCACAATCTGCTGAACGATATTCAAGGATTGATTGGCTGCGATAACGGAATATTAGAACAAGTTCAAAATCTTCAGTACAAATTACGTTCGTTAGCGCAAAAGATTCCGCATTACGAAGAAGACCTGAACGCCCTTGTTGAAGTTGCAGACCCATTCGAAGCAATTTGCAAAGATTTGCAAAGACTCCGCCCATCCAAGTCCATGAGTCCAGCCGATATCGACAAAGCGAATTCTAGAATTGCGTTGATTCAAAAGTTCAAACGCAAATACCGCACCGATGTCGCCGGTCTTATCGCCCTCACGGAACAACGTCAAAAAGAACTCGAAAGTCTTGAGAATCTGGATGCCGACTTGGACGAGCTCAAACGCGAAGCCCAAAAAAACAAGGCTGAAACCGACAGGCTCGCAGCAATCCTTACAGAAAAACGCCGCGAAGCGGCCCTTAAGTTCGACAATGCCGTGCAAGAAATCTTGCATAGCCTCGGCATGCCAAAGGCCAAATTCTTCACGAGCATCACAGAGCAAGCACCTAGCGCAAACGGTGCCGACCGCATCGAATTTTTGCTCGCCCCGAACCCCGGCGAAGGCGAAAAGTCTTTGCAAAAAGCAGTATCCGGCGGCGAACTCAGCCGCGTGCTGCTCGCCATCAAGAGCGTCATGGCGGATCTTGACAAAGTTCCGCTCCTCATTTTCGACGAAGTCGATTCTGGAATTTCGGGAGAAACGGGCAACAGCATCGGAGATGCATTGCGCAACTTGGGCAAGCACCACCAGGTTTTGACCATCACCCACCTGCACCAAGTGGCTAGCCGGGCGCAAAATCAGCTCGCCGTGAGCAAAAAAGAGGTTGATGGTAGGACTTTTACGTCAATTACCGACCTCGACCAAAACGGACGTATCGATGAAATTGCTAGAATGTTAGGCGGAACTTCCGAAACAGTTCGCACCCATGCAAAGCAGTTGTTGGAGAATAATTTATGACACAAGCAGAAAAGCCCTCTGATGTCCGTCTGCGTTCGCGCGTTTGGAGTGTCTTAAGAGCACTCGTATTCGTCTGCGTCATAATCTTCATTTGGGAAGGCTGGACCACGATGGCCTGCTCTTTCGTCGGCATAGCGCTCGTCATGGGATGGGTAAACCTTTACCAGCTCCGCAGCCAAGAAATCGAAAAGCCTTATTACAAACTTTGGCTCAACACCATCGACGGTTTTTTACAGTTCATGGTGATGACAAGCATATTTATCCGCGATCTGCTGCAAAACGAAAGTGCCGAAAAAATTCTAGGCGTTGGTTGCGCAGTTCTCCTCGGGCGACTTATCGCGCACACGCTATTCTCGTTGGGGGTTCTCCGCGAAGGGAAGCAGCTCCCCCGCAAACGCCGCTGGAGCAAGCTCGCCAATCTATCGATCACCATTACGATGGGCGTCTATTTGTTGAACATCGAAAATTTACAACAAATTATGATGGTCGTTTCCATTTTGCTAATAGCCGCTTCAACAGCCGCATACGCATACTGGTACTACCGCGACCCCGCTCACCGCAAGCCCCTTTCGATCGCAAGCCAGCTCACCATGAGCCGCATTGTGCTTACGCCATTTTTCCTCTGGGTGTTCTTTTACGACAACGATTTGGATTACAGCAACAACAGCATCGTGTTTAAAGTGCTCGCGCTGGTGATGGTTCTCGGATTTATGCTCACCGACTACTTGGACGGAAAACTAGCGCGTTCCATGGGCGAAGTGAGCACGCTCGGCAAATACCTCGATCCGTTCAGCGACAAGATTTCGAACATGACTATTTTCATGTGCTTTATTGCAACGGGTTACGCATCCGTGTGGATGGTGGCATTGATTTACTTCCGCGAATCTAGCGTGGAAACACTAAGGACTCTCGCCGCAAGCGAAGGACTCATCATGCCTGCACGTCGCAGTGGCAAATGGAAAACTGCATTGCAAGGCATTGGCATCGTCGCAATTCTACTCGGCGCAATCGAACCAGTCCGTGCGCTTATTCCTGGTTTCGAAAGTATATGGCTTCAGTTCCCCATTATTGTGATGGGCATCATAACTGCAATTACAATTATCAGCGGAATCGACTACTTTTATGCTAGCAAGCACATTTTAAAGAAGTTCGTCTAATCGCAAATGCATGGCGATATTCGCAAAATTTAACCGGGGTAATCATAAATAAATCTTACTCTGTGTATTTATCGTTACAAAGGACTTGCCAAAACCATTAATAATTTCTATATATGGGCTATCCTCGACGCGGGGTGGAGCAGTTGGTAGCTCGTCGGGCTCATAACCCGAAGGTCGCAGCGTTCAAGTCCTGCCCCCGCTACTAAAAAACGCAGATTCCAATCTGCGTTTTTTTATTTTGTCCCAACCCACATCCCTCAGGGACCTTACAAGGTTGATGTAGTTCGGCAGTACATCGACAAGCTCAGCATACCAGCTCACCAACCTATTGCAAACCACGCTCAGAATGACATATTCCAAACCACTAACCACTTCCTACTGCCTACTGCGGCTTTGCCGCCCCCTCTCGTCTTTCGCCTTTCGTCTAAAATAAATATATTTACCGCATGTCTCGCATTTCAGAAAAAGAAGCTCTCGATTTATTTTTGAACGCCCCCCTCGACGAACTCTGCGCCCGCGCGAACGCCGAAAAAGAAGCTCGCCACGGCAAGTCGGTCTATTGGGTAAACAACCGCCAAATCAACTACACAAACGTCTGCGTGCTGCACTGCAAATTCTGCGCATTCAGCCGCATCAAAAAAGACAGCCCAACCGCTTACGACTGGAATTACGAAACCATCCGCGACAAGGCCGCCGAAGCAATTACCGGAGGCGCCCGCGAATTGCACATTGTCGGAGGACTCCATCCAGACCATCCGTTCGACTACTACATTGAAATGCTTCGGAAACTCCGCAAGGAATTTCCATCTGTAAATTTGAAAGCTTTTACCGCCGTCGAGATTTGCCACTTCGCGAAAATTTCTGGACAATCGCCCGAGCAGATTATGGCTACGCTCAAAGACGCTGGGCTCGACGCGCTACCCGGTGGCGGAGCCGAAATTCTAGTCCAGAGCGTCCGCGACAAGATTTGTCCGGGCAAGGAAACAGGCGAAGAATGGCTTGACGTTCATCGCGCTGCACACAAACTAGGCATTCCGACAAATGCGACAATGTTGTTCGGACACATCGAAAAAATTGAAGACCGCATTGCCCACATGAAAATGCTCCGCGATTTGCAAGACGAAGCTCCAGGATTTTTCGCGTTCATTCCATTGGTGTATCACCCAGAACACAACGCGCTCCACCAAATCGTCCCAAACATCACGAGCGAAGAAGACATCCTCCGCACCGTTGCCGTTTCTCGTTTGTTTATGGACAACTTTCCGCATATCAAAGCCTACTGGATTCAGATGGGCATTCCTACCGCGATGAAGGCTCTCCACGCAGGAGCATCGGATTTAGACGGAACCATTATCGAAGAAAAGATCACGCATGCCGCTGGCGCTACCGCCCCCGTCGGCATGAGTCCCGAACGCATGCGAAGCCTCATTACAAACGAAGGGCTCGTTCCTGTGGAACGCGACGCTTTGTACGAAAGATTCTCGTAGTCGTTCGGGCATCCCCTAATTTTCCATCTACGCTTAAAAAAACGAACGTCCATGATTAATCATGGACGTTTTGCCTTGACAACTTTTTGGGCTTAAGCCAAATTCACTTTAGACCAAGCCGAGCGTTTCGTCGAGGCCAAGTGCGATGTTCATGTTCTGAATAGCAGCACCGCTAGCGCCCTTGCCGAGGTTGTCGATAATCGTCGTCACCTGCATAATGTTCTCGTTTCCAAAAACCTGAATGCGAGCGTTGTTCGTATCGTTTTCAACCGTCGGGTCAAGACGACCATTGAACAGCACTGGAGCAGCTTCATAAGGCATAACCTTCACAAAGTTGCTGCCTTCGTAATGCTTGGCGAGAATTTCGGTCAAATCTTCAGGACCAAGCTTCTTAGAAAGCATGTTCGGGAAGATAGCGACCGTCACAGCCATACCCTTGTAGTACGGGCCAAGCACCGGGTTGAAGAACGGAGCGGTTTCAAGTTCGCAGACCTTCTTCATTTCGGGAAGGTGCTTGTGAGCAAGCGCAAGAGCATACGGAGCAGGAGCCATGATCGCCTTGGACTCTCCAGCCTTGTGGCTCAAGTTTTCTTCGGATTCGTATTCCGCAATGAGCTTTTTTCCACCGCCAGAGTAACCAGTAATACTGTAAGCAGCGAGGTTCGAGCTCTTCGGGAGGATTCCAGCCGCCACCAGCGGATAAACGCCCAAGATAAAACCCGAAGCATGGCAACCAGGGTTCGCAATACGCTTGCTCTTAGAAATCGCTTCGCGTTGAGCAGCCGAAAGTTCCGGCATACCATACGTCCAAGCCGGGTTCACACGGTGAGCCGTCGAAGCATCAATGATGCACGTGTTCGGATTCGTGCAGAGGGAAGCGCTTTCGATAGACGCTGCATCCGGGAGGCAAAGGAACGTCACATCCGAAGCGTTAATCATCTTCTGGCGTTCGTTCACATCCTTGCGAAGTTCCGGATTGATCTTGAGGATTTCGAGATCGTTACGCTTGGCTAAGCGTTCGTAAATTTGCAGGCCGGTCGTTCCTGCTTCGCCATCAACGAAAACTTTGAACATGGTTGATAGTGGTTAGTGGTTAGTGGTTAGTGGTTGGTGGTTAGTGGTTAGGACTAAAAATCGCGGCGAAGCCGCCCTGTTTACTAACCACTGTTTACTGCTTACTTATTCGCTCCGCAGCACTTCTTGTACTTCTTGCCAGAACCGCACGGGCACGGGTCGTTACGGCCTACAACCGGACCTTCGTGACGGACAGTTTCCTGCTTCACGGCACGACCATCGTAGAAGTACCATGCACCGCCGACCTTGTGGAATTCGCCAAGTTCGTGGTGGTTGCGAGTGATGTTGCCCTGCTTAAAGCGAGCGACAAATTCGACCCAGCCGATGTTCTTTTCGTCTTCGGTCTTGGTCTGCTTGATTTCGATGCCGAGCCATTCAGATTCGCGGCTCCAAGCTTCTACGCTCGGTTCGTCAAAATCGTCACGCTGCGTGGCTTCGAGAGAATCCTTGAGCCATGCGATTTCGTGCTTGGCGTAAGCCGTGTAGCGAGAACGCATCAAGGCTTCGGGAGTCGGGGCGAGAGTCGTCTTCTTAATGATCGGTTCGCAGCATTCGCTATAAGGCTTGCCAGAACCACAGGGACATAAATCGTTTGCCATAGTAAAAATCCTTATCAGTTATGAGCAGTGAGTTTTGAGTGACGAGAACTTTCGCTCAATGCTCTTTTAAAAAATAGTTAATACCTTGCTGGATTGCTTTGCACACAGCCCAAAGCTCATCGCTCACCGCTAAATGACCTTCTTCATCAGCCAGAATTCTTCCTTGCCTTCGCGGCCCGGAATGCTGTTGACCGGCTTCACGCGTTCGACGATGTCGAACACGCCGTCAAGGCGCGCCATGAGTTCGCCTTCGCTCATGCAGTGCGGAGGACCTTGCATGGTCTTGCCATTCATAAGCGGGTACATGAGGCAGATGAACACGCCATCGTCCTTCATCATCTTGTAGCAGACTTCAAAGAATTCATCGCGGCGACCCGGATGGATAGCGGAGAACGTGCAATAGTCGTAAATAATGTCGAACTGCTGGCCGCCACGCTTGGCGTCCTTCGGCGAGAGCGTAAACAAGTCCAAATCCAAAGAACGCAAATTCTTGTGCTTGCGGCTCAAATGGTCAAGTTCATCGACAGCCGTCGGGGCAAAATCCACAGCGAGCACATCGTGGCCACGCAAAGCCCATGCCTCGGCATCATAGCCGAACCCAGCTCCAGGAATCAGCACTGAGCCCTCTGCGGGGCATGAGGGGTGCTTGAAGAACTCAAGCAGGGCTGGGGTCGCCTTCTTGAAATTCCAGTAGTCCTTGCCTTCGGCATAAAGATTATCCCAGAATTCCGGGAGGTTTTGCGTTAACATTTCTTACCATCCTTTTTGTACGCTAATTGTCCACAAGCAGCAAGAATATCCCTACCTCGCGGATTGCGGATCGTTATTTGAATTTCGGCGGCTCGCACAGCGGCGAGAAAATCTTCCACCTCTTCGGGAGTAGGCGGATGCAGAGTCGGGTCATCCCCATCGTTCAAGACGATGGCGTTCACCTTCACGCGGCGCGGAGCGCAGATGCGAATCAGTTCCTTCGCAGCCTTCGGCGTGCAGGTAATGTTCTGGATGAGCACAAACTCAAACGTCACATAGTTATCGGTTCGACGGATGTAATCGTCAACCGCTTCCAAAAGTTTTTCGATGGGCCATGTCTTGTTCACCGGCATCACGGACGAGCGGTATTCGTTGTTCGTGCTGTTGAGGCTCACGGCGAGGCAGCAGGGCGTGTTCCTATCGACCAGTTCCTTAATCTTCGGGACGACACCCGAAGTGCTCACGGTCATGCGCTTTGCGCCCATGTTAAAGAGCTTCTGGTTGTGGAGGGTGCAGCAAACGCGATGGACATTTTCAAGATTGTTGAGCGGTTCGCCCATGCCCATGAAAATAATGTTTGTCACCTGGGCTACTTGGCCATCTTCGTTCAAAAAACCGTTATCTTTCAAATACCAGTTGACATTGATAATTTCTTCGAGAATCTCCCCCGCTTCGAGGTTCCTAGTGAACCCCATCTTGGCGGTGCGGCAAAACGCGCAGTTCATGGCGCAGCCCACCTGCGTCGATACGCAAACGGAATAGCGCCCATTGGCGGGGATCATCACAGTTTCGATATGGTGGCCGTCCTCGGTCTCGAAGAGCCATTTGACCGTCCCATCGACAGAAACAGAACGCTGGTCTTCCTTAAGACCACAAAGCGTAAACTGTTTAGCCATTTTTTCGCGAAGAACCGGAGAGATGTTCACCATCTCGTCGTAAGAACGGACTTGCTGGCAAAAAAGCCATTTTTGGATCTGGTCAGCACGGTAGGGCTTTTCGTCAACATCCCGAAGCCAAGCTTTGAGCTCGTCGGTTGTCAAAGTTTTTATATTGCGCTGCCATTCCATCATATATAAAGATAGAAAATTTCACACTTTTTGTTAAGGGCTAAGGTCGAGGCAACCCTCCTGCTTTGCGTATGTACTCCAAACAGGGTAGCTCGCTTTCGGCAACATGCGTTATCGGATTTTGGAGGATACTGGCGTCTTGAACTGGATGGCGTTGCCAAAACAGGCGTTGGTAAACCAAATCGAGTTCCGCCATGAACGCCGTAATGTTTATCCTGAGAGCATGGGTCAGCACAAAAAGCGTATCTATGGAAGGAATCCTTTTTCCACATTCCAGTTGCGAAATGAACTGCCTAGAAATCCCCGACTCAAGGGAAAGCGACCGCTGGGTATGCCGTCGCTCAAGCCGTATCGAAATCAAAAGAAGTCTTATGGCTTCATGTAGTAGGAGTGACTCATATATCATCAAATAAAATTTTATCAAAATCATCACCATTTTTGTGCATGCTATGGTTTGCAAAATATGCAATCTTTAATAAACAAAGAGTGCTTTTAGCATTAAAATACAAGCATGTCAATATTTGACTTCAAATGAACATTTGGCGGTATTCCCGTTTCCGTGTCCAACGTCACAAGGGGGCAAGTAATTTTATTTATTTTACAAAAAGTTGTCCAAAAACTTGCGATTTCTCAAATTTTATGTTAATTTAATGTATGGGTGTTTGTAAAGGTGGTTCTAGGAACGCTAACCTTCCACCACTTTTAGTATTGGAGGTGTGTACGATGTTGCAGAATGTTTACATTTTTCCGGAGGAGACAAAAAAGGAACTCGAAGAATCCGAGATTCCGCTAGCGGTCTATCAATTTATTGATGGAAGCATTGTGACTATCCTCGTGTCAAACGGGCTTATCCGTTTGCAAGAACCTGGATTTTCACGCGAGGCGATGATCCATTACCTCGATACGGACATGTACAAGGATGTCCACCGTGACGATTTGATCCGCGTTGTCACGAAAGCAAAAGAATTTGCCAAGACTCCCAATATGCGTTACGAGGATTTTTACCGTATTAAGCTCTACGGGAAAGACGAATACCGCACCCTCCATGTTATAGGCTACCACCGTTACCTCGATGACGGAACTGAATACGCAGTCGTCCAGTACGACGACGTGACCGAAGCAATCCAAACCAGTGCCGAGAAGAAATCCGAGGTTGACGAAAACCTGATGGAGCTTTTGAACGCAGACAAGGTCGATCCGTTTGTCATCATCGATGCTAAAAACCACGAACTTCTCATGGTGAGTTCGACCGTCGTGCAAGTTTGGAAACCCGATCACCCCTACACTCCCGGCATTACATTCGAAAAATTCTTTTCAAAGCCAAACGGCACCCACCCCCTTTCCATCGACGACATCCTTGAAAAAGGCGAAGTCATCATCTCGAACCCGCATAACAACAGCGACTTGATTTTAAGCGCTTCGCTCATTAAATGGCACGGGAAAGACTCCATTTTCTTGCGTTTAAACGGAAAAACAGACCGATACTTCGATCCGCTGACAGGGCTTCCGAACATGGAATACAGCCGCATGTGCGGCGAAAACTTTGCAGACGAAATCAGGAGCAAAGGCGGCTCCCCCGCCATCATCTACTTTGACATTATCGGAATGAAGCTCTACAACAGCGCGAACGGCTTTGACAAAGGCAATGAATTCTTAATCCACTTTGCGGCATGCCTCAAAAAGAAGTTCCATGAAAACTTGATTTGCCGATTTTCCAATGACCATTTTGCAGTCATTGCCGACATGCAGAATATCGACGAAAAGCTCAGCAGCATCCGAGAATTCGTCAAGCAATCCATTTCTAAAATTTCGATGGATGTCAATATCGGCGTATGCGAAATAGGCGAATTCGACGCGATACTCGACGCAAGCGAAAAGGCAAAAATCGCCTGCAACATTCAAAAGAAAAACGTAGGGAGCCACATCCGCTACTACGACGAAGAACTGCGAAACGACCTCATTTTGCAGAACTACGTCGTGAACCACATCGACGAAGCAATCGAAAACGACTATATCAAAGTTTACTACCAGCCTGTAGTCCGCACGATTACCGAAACATTCTGCGGCATGGAAGCGCTCGCCCGCTGGGTTGACCCACAATACGGTTTTTTGAACCCCGCCGCCTTTATCGGCGCGTTGGAAGAATCAAGACAAATCCACAAGCTCGATAGCCACGTCATCAGCCTCGTCTGTAAGGAACTGCGTGAAGAACTCGACAAGGGAAACCAGATTGTCCCTATTTCGTTCAACCTCTCCCGCCTTGACTTTCTCGGCTGCGATATTTTCAAAGTCGTCGAAGACGCGCTTGAAAAATACAAGATCGACCGCGAATTCATCCGCGTCGAAATCACAGAAAGCATCATGGCTTCAGATTCCTACGTCCGCAGCGAAATCGAAAGGTTCCGGCTGGTGGGTTACGAAGTCTGGATGGACGACTTTGGAAGCGGATATTCCTCGCTGAACACGCTCAAGGACTACAAGTTCGACGAACTCAAAATCGACATGGCGTTTTTGACGAACTTCAACGAAAAGTCCCGCACCATCATCAGCTCGACCGTCCGCATGGCTAAAAATCTGGGGCTAAAGACCCTCGCCGAAGGCGTTGAAACTAAAGAGCAAATGGACTTTTTGAAAGGCATCGGTTGTGAAAAAGTTCAGGGCTATTACTACGGAAAGCCAGCCCCCTTGCTAGAAACTTTCAAGCACATGGCAGACATCGGAAAGTTCGCCGAAGACAGGGCGACAAGCCAAGTCTATTCGAAGCTTGGCAGCCTCGACTATTTGGTGGATTCGCCCAAAGCAATTATCGCCTACGAGAACGACCTGTTCCGATTCTTGTTCATAAACAAGCAATTCGAAGACCAGCTGCGAAGCCTTGGATTTAAAGACAGGCACGAAGTCGAAGTCGCGTGCAACAACCCCAAAGATCCCGCCTACTATACGCTTCACGAAGCGGAAAAGGCGGCGTTCAAAGCTCCGCACCAGATGACATACGTCTCTCACGGAACGTTCGTGTCGATGAGCGGACACTTGGTTGCAAACATCAACGGCTGCCACATTTATGACATGACCATCCGCAACACGCATGTCACCGCCTTTGACAGTTCCTCCCAGAACAACGATGTCGTGCACCTTCCCAAAGAAGCAAAGACAATACTCATCGCCGATGACAATTTGCAGAACAAGGCTTTCCTCGAAAGCATGCTGCGAACGGACTACAACCTTCTCTTCGCAGAAGACGGCGAACAAGTTCTCAAGATATTGAACGAGCACAGCAACCACATTTCGCTTGCTTTGATTGACGCGGAGCTCCCCAAAGTCGATGGTTTTAAAATCATCCAAAAATTCCATAGCGAGCACCGCGAACTCCAGATTCCGTTTATCATCATGACCGACAACATGGATATTGCCAAAGAAAGCATCCGCTTGGGAGCAAGCCAGTTTGTCCATGTACCGATTAGGGACAAAGAGATGATGAAGGCGAAAATTGACGGAGCTATCAAGAATACGGAATTGCTCCATCAAATGGCGTTAAATTACATGGAATACGTCGCAGGTGGCGTTATTCTTTTCGAGACAGCACAAAAGAAAGTCCTTTACGTGAACGTCCGCGCCATGGACATTTTCGAATGTGAAACCTTAGAAGAATTCAACGAACTCGTCGAGCACAATTTCGCACAAGTTATACTTCCCGAAGACCATGCCAAAACCGACGAGGAACTGGCAAACCAAATTCAAAGCGGAACTACAGAGACAAGGCAAATCACTTACCGCATCAAGATGAAAAACGGCGCCATCAAGCGCATTTACCACGTCGGCAGGATTTTCAAGAACACGCCTTACGGATGCATATTCTCGACGTTCATTTCCGAAGACGACATGGCGTTAAAAGATTACTTTGGACGCATCGAAGCGTTCAAGGAATTCATGGCATCTGGCGAAGCGACCCATACAAAGTCTTACGACCCCGGCTACAAGGGATTCCTTTTCTGGAATTTGACAAAGAATTCCCCCGTCTTACGGATGGGCGGCATCAGCTACATTCCAAAAGAACTCGAAAACAACTACACCTACGACAACCATTACAAGTTCTTGAGTCAGCTTTTGTCTAAAGAAGGCGTCGATATACAAAAGGCATCCAATTACACTCGCGAAAAATTGCTCCGCAATTTCATGAACAAGTGCGTAGTTCCTTCGCTCAGCCTGAACTACCATCTCAAAAACGGATGGTTCTCGATCAAGACGAAATTCGAAATGATGGCAGACCCGGAAACGGGCGATGTCATTTTAAAAGCACAAAACGAGAACGTTACGGATGTCGAAGCTTACAGGGAATTGACCGATTCTGTTGTGCTGAACATGTACGACCAAATCTTATATATTGACGGCGATACCGACAGCGTGGTGACACTTTCTAGCGTCGAAGGGAGACCCATGTACGTGCAGCAAACCATGACGGACGCGGTCGATAATCTCTGCAAGATATTCCAAATAACGCTCAGCCCCGTAGGACAGTTCCTTGACTTTATCCAAAGCAAGACTATGAATAAAACATACGGGAGAATATTAAGAATGAACGACGGAAAGCGCAAATTTGTGCGAGCAAGGTCGCTCTACTACGGCGTTCAAAAGTACATCGTGACTATCGCAGACATCACTGACGCAACAGGCGACTTCCTCTAGACGGAGCTTGAATCCGTCTTTGTTTCGTCGTGCTCCTCGATTTTAGAAACCTTGGTAAACCAATAGTCTTCGCTATTGACGGAGCTCATGTTGTTGATGATGGCATCCAAGTCGATTTTTGAGTCTAAATCTTTTTCTTCGTTCGGCATACCGAGAATATAGATATTTTTCTAAATTACGCTAGTCCGGTAATGAAAAGGAGGCTCCATGTCCATTGCAGAAATCGCAAAGAAATTCCACGCGGAACACCGCGGCAACTGCGCCATGTCGGTCGCATACGGCTACGCGCAAGCAACAGGCAAATCCGAAGCGGAATCTGTTGCAGCAGCAGAAATGTTCCGTAGCTTTGGCGGCGGCAAAGCCCCCGACGGATTGTGCGGAGCGCTCTATGCCGCAAAAATGATGCAGCCAGACCATGCCGAGGCGATAGAAGAGTTCTTTAAACGCGGTGCCCAAGGATTCACAAAATGCTCTGAAATCCGCCCGAACAAAATCATCCCTTGCAACCGCTGCGTCGAACTGGCTGGAGAAGCACTCGACTTTTTACAAGACTAATCCGAAAAGCTTTACGCAAAATCACAAAAAGAAAGATGCAAAAAAGACTCGTCATAGACGAGTCTTTTTAGTCGGGATGACTGAATTCGAATCAGCGACCTCTTGAACCCCATTCAAGCGCTCTACCAGGCTGAGCTACATCCCGAGGTCTCTTACAAGAGTATGCCAAAGTTAGTTAAACCCCGGTATTTTTTCAAGGCAAGAGCCCGAAAAAAGCAAAAATTTGCTCCATTCCGCTAGCGCTAGTCCTTCCAATAACCGACAATCAGCACTTCGGGAGTCGCCTTCGGGAACTTTTGGCTCTTGAACCCGACAATTTTGCGGAGGCTCTTTTGCTTGAGTTCCCAACCCGTGCGAGTAAGCCCCTTCGTCGAAAGCGTGACCTTGAGTCCGGGAACCTTGCCCCCTTCCTTGATTTGATCCATCTTATCGACATTGAGCATCACGTTCTTTGTCTTGAGCGTAAAATCTTTCTGGGCGGTTTCGTCAAGCGTCAAATCCGGGCGTTCCTTCTTGTCGGTTCCCCACACGTAGAACGTCCATTCGCGTTTTTCGTTCGGTGCGTAATAGCCCGCATCGAACATTTTTTCGCCAAAGAAAATCGGATTTTTTACATAGCCATCCAGCTGAGCCGTATAGGGCTTACCTTGGTTGTCAATCATCACCACGACCGGATTGATTTGCCCATCCATGCCTGCAAAATCCATGTCAAATTCAATCGTCACCGGAGCATTCGGAGCAATCTTCGAAGGATACTTGAAGTTCGACATTCCAACACCTTGGCCAATCACGTTTTCAAGGGTGATTTCCTTGTTCGTAACATTTGCCCCTTTGATGACGATATGCTTGACATCGCCTTGGTCTGCATAGCCAATCGGGTATGGGTCAGGAACAAAACGGATAACGTCATCGGCAAAAACAGAGGCCGCCAAAGACGCGACTAAAAATGATGTAATAAATTTCAACGACATGGTTTAAATATACAAAAGTTACAATCTGGCAATGAAATGTTCTAAAATTTGAATCTCGAAGAAGACGACTTTCGATCTGCACAGCGATAAGTAGCTTGATTCCTGCAATACCCCGACACGCTAAACCCTGTAGGCGTTTGAGATAGATTGAAATAATCCATGCAAGTATTGTACTTCTCTTTATCTAAGCAGGTTTCAGGCGGTTCTTCCAAACTCTCTTTGTACCATTCTTCTGCACAGCTATCGGTAGCTGCGCAAGCGCACGCCCATAAAAACGGACACACAAGAATCGGTACAATCAAGAATTTCATCATAAAAAGAATATACAAAATTCTACATTTGGCGCCATGACTCCACGCGACGAACTCAAGACATTGCTAGCACAAAAAGAACTGCTCATTTTCGATTTGGACGGCACCCTGTTCAATACCCTTGGCGACCTCGCCCCCGCAGTGAATTTCGCCATGACGCAGCTCGGGCTGAAAACGCACCCCAACGACGATGTGCGAACGTTCATCGGTAACGGTTCAATGAACTTGATTCGCCGAGCGATAGCCGCAAATTACATTGACGTTAATATTGTCCGCAACTTCGATAAAGTCGCCGCCGTTCTAGAACGCGAAGGGTTCAGCGAAGAGAGCGTCAAGGAAATTCATAAAGTTTATTCAGAATACTATTGGAAGCATTGTACCGAGAATACAGAGCCCTACGAAGGTGTCGTGGAACTTATCAAGCGAATTGCTAACAGTGCATGGATTAAACGAGCCGCGATGCTCACCAACAAGCCAGTCGCCCCCGCACAAAAGATTCTCGAAAAATTCGGACTTGAAAATTCTTTCGCCACTTACCTCTGCGGCGACACCACGCCCGAGCGCAAGCCAAGCCCCGCCGGAATTTTCGAGATTCTACGCCAAACGGGAATCGCCCCCGAAAAAGCCATTATGATTGGGGACGACACGCCCGATGTTCTAGCAGCAAAGAACGCAGGCATCGACTGCATCACGCTATTCGAAGGCTTCGGCAAAGCAGAGAATCTGCTTCCCTTGGAGCCACGATACACTGCCGGGCATATTAAGGATTTCGCGGAGTTTATTTAGAAGTGGTTAGTGGTTAGTAAACAGTGGCTAGGGAAATGTCATCTAAAGCAATCATTCTCGAGTCGTCATTCCGGCCACCGTGCCGGAATCTACTTTTACAAAACTGATTAGCCATACTCAGATTATACAAAATTATTCGGTCGGCGGCAAAGGCTGTTCAGAAGCACTTGACGAAGATGAAGGAAAGACTTCGTACAGATTAACAGGGAATGTGAAAGTTCCACCATTTTGCGTTTTCGGAAACATCCAACGAGTTATTGATTTTCTGATTTCTTCGCTAAACTGAACCATCGATGATCTAATTTC
>CAMZGI010000016.1 GCA_947306305.1 uncultured Fibrobacter sp. | reverse complement strand
AACGGTGGGCGTGCCCATGCCGGGTTGCCAGTTCCGCATTGTGGATCCCGATACGATGGAAGAACTCCCGCTGGGGACGGACGGACTCATTTTGATTGGCGGCGCTCAAATCATGAAGGGCTACTTGAACGACCCGGAACGAACGGAAAGGGCGATTGCCATGATTGATGGGCGTCGTTGGTACAAGACTGGCGACAAGGGCCATATCGACGAAGACGGCTTTTTGACGATTGTGGATCGCTATAGCCGATTTGCAAAAATTGGCGGCGAAATGGTGAGCCTTGGCGCGGTCGATTTCAAAATTTCAGAAAACGCTATGTTCGATGCGATTGACCACTTTGCGGTGGCGGTTCCCGACGGAGCGAAGGGCGAAAAGATTGTGTTCCTTTATTCGGGCGACAAGTCCGAAGATGAAATCAAGACGATGCTTCGCCAGATTGGGCTCCCGCCTTTGATGGTTCCCGGCGCAGTGCTCAAGTTGGAAGAACTCCCGAAACTCGGTTCTGGCAAGTTTGACGTACAAACTGGTAAAAAAATTGCAATGGAGCGTTTGGGTATAACTGCATAAAGCAGGAATGCGAAACTGATTTTTCTTACGTTTTTGCAGGATTGTTTAGCTCTAGCTGAACGTAGTCTGTACGTTCTTTGGATGGCATGCGGAACGAGAATACAGTGACGCCATTGTAATTCGATACGCAGAAATCACCTAGAGTAATAACATCCATCCCTATAAGAACATCCCAACAGCCTCCAGAAATACCTTCGGTCACTTGTCGGACAAGTCTAATTCCGTTTGGAAGAATAATTTCTACAACGTAAACAGGAACGATTGCAGGGCCGTTTACGCCATGAGCTTGGATGCGTCCGACCTCAACAAGACCTAATTGTGTGGCGACCGATTTTGTGATGACGCAATTCGTTGCTCCGGTATCCCATAGGGCGATAAATTTTTTGTCTCCTTGTGCAACGGGATCCTTTATTCCAACTTCGTTGCGGAGGCTTTGTGCTATTCCGGGGCTTGTCGTCGTGAATGATGCCATTATGCGAACCTTACATTGGAATTGTGAAAGATTTCGATATACCCTTCGCGACGATCCGATTTGCATTCTTGTATAGAAAACTCTCCGGGTCTGTATTTAGAAACCGCTTCTCTATAAGCCGTTTCTAAATCGTCATACGCTGCAACGACGGCTGCGTTCTTAAGTACAAGAAACTTTCCCCGATATTTGGCATATAGGGTTTCAAGATTATTCATGAAATAATCGTAATTTTTGTCTATTTCATTGTCTATTTTCATCTTGCGTACCTCATCTTGAATATAGCTTTTTTAATAAGCAATGAAAACTTTATATTCTGCAGCGTCCCAAAGTTTCCTGTTGTGCTTTTTGTTCTGTTATTTGTTATATTTAATGCACTATGAAAAATAACTCGTTAGGAAGGGTCGAGGCAAAGCGTAAGTCTTTGCGTCAGACTTTGATTGAATGGAAGGATTCTCTTCACTGGGATAAGCCTCAGAATATTATGTTGGTGGTAACTGCGCTTGTGCTCGTTGCCGCTTTTGTGATTTTTAATAACCTCTCGGTCTCTTATGCCCGCCATTGGGACATCGAATGGGGTTATTATTCCATCCTCCTTACATTCTTGCTTTTGGTGGCTGGAATTGTCGTCAACATCCCGTTTGTGGCGAAACATATTCGCGGATTCTTGCCTAGCGGAAAAGGCTTTTGCGGGCTGGCGCTCTTGCTCATAGTCTTCTCAGTGTTCGTCTTCGGAAATATCGGCAACACGCACCGCGTCTTGAGCGACGAGACGAGCTGGGAGTCGATGGGACTCCAGATGTATTTCCAGCACACGGGCGGCATTTGTAACGAAGGCGTTTGGACCGATGGAGTCTTGGATTGCAAGACCGAAGTGAACAACTTCAAGGGCAAAGCTCTTGGATTTGTCTATTCGCTTGTGTTCAACTTCATGGAACCCAATCGCGATACCGCTTTGCTGGTGAATTTCCCGTTCTACCTGTTGAGCTTGATTGCTTTCTTCCTCGCGTTGAGCAAGTGGTTCAAGAGCGATAAGCTTGCGCTTGCCGCGACGGCGTTCTTGGGCGGCATGCCGATTTATTTGCTACAGTCGCGTTCTGCTTCGACCGAAGTTCTCTACATTTGCTTGCTCGCCGTTTTGATGGCGTGGTACGCTTTTGTGCCGACGAACAAGGTCACGTGGAAGCATTTCCTCTTTACGGTTCCTCTGCTTGGATTCTTTGCGCAGACCCGTCAAGAAACTGTGTTTGCGTTTATCCCGTTCGCCCTTTACTATTACCGCTACTTCCTCGAAAAGCCTTACCGCTTGCCTGCGTTTGTGCTGTCTGTGATTGCAGTGAGCTGGCCTTCGATTAACACGATGGCTGCGTATCGCGGTTACGACTTCCAGGGTGGCGAACATGCGGCTCACTCGCTCGAAAACCTCTGGTTCAACCTCAAGACGAATATCGAAGTCATGTTGAACCTCAAGGCGGATCCGTCTTTTGGCGGCATCATGGAAAATCCGTTCTACACGACGTTCACGGTGATTTTGCTCCTTGCGACGGTGTGGCTCTTGTTCCGCATGATTTATTCTCGCCGTTATGTGCGTGGCTTTATTTTGGGCATCACGTTCTGCATTCAGATTTTCGTGATTCTTTTGAACGTGTCGGGCACGTTTACGATAGACATCAACCAGCGTTATGTGCTGGTGGCGCTCCCGCTCTTTGCCCTCTTGATGGCTTTGGGTCTTTACGACGCTCTCGTCTTTACGACGAAGATGAAAGAGGACGCTGCATCTAAAATTGTGCTTGGCGTTGCAGCCCTTTTGTCGGTCGGGCTTATGATTATCCATGCTCCGAGCTACAAGGCGAACATGCTCTATTACAAGAACAAGCTCCTTGCCGAAGAAGACTTCTTGAATACCGAACTTGCAAAGTATCCGAAGAACTCCGTGTTCATTTACGCAAGACCGTGGCAGATGCTTGCTTCGGGCCATACGTCGTTTAGTGAAAGTTCGTTTAAGAACTGGAGCACCGAGACGTTTGCGGAATGGTTGCAAAAATCGGGCGGCAATATTTACTTGGTGCGTGGCCAGGATGGCTACGGCAAGGTGAATCGAGCAAGCCGTGTCGTTGGGTTCAAGACGACAGACCAAATTGACGACATCCTCAGCAATTACAAGAACGAACGCGTGCTGATGAATGCCCGCGATTTCGGCTATGGTCTTGCCATTTACAAGATTATTTCGAAGAAGGGCGTGTCGCATTACGCGCAGAACTTCATGGTGACCGACGAGTCGAATGGCATGGTCGTTGTGAACAAACGCTTCCCTGAATCGATTGCTTGCAATTTCAATTTGAACGATAAGGATCAAGGTCAAATGCTCGTTTCGACGAATGCCGATACGTTGCACTTGGATTCTGCAAAGATTAGAGCGGGCTTGAACCGCTTGGTCTTGAGCTGCTCTATGCCGGACGAAGATACGCTTGTGGTTTACAAAGACTTCTTTGTCGAAAGCGAAAAAGTGGCGCTCCTCTCCAAGCTCAAAATGAGCAAGTTCACTCAAGAATGGGGCGAACCGCAAAAAGATGCGACCGTCGATCATAACAAGATTACGCTGGATGGCGAGCCGTTCCGTTATGGCATTGGAAGCCACGCTAATTCGTCTCTGGAATATTCGCTTTCTCGCAGCTACGACTGGTTGCATGTAGTCGTGGGGCTTGATGACGAAAGTGCTTGCGGCGATGGAGCTTACTTTGCTGTCGAAGCGGACGGTCGTGAAATTTACCGCTCCAAAAAGCTTTACACGACAGACAAGGAACGCTTGAAGCTTAACTTGAATGGCGCAAAGTCTATTAACTTGCGCGTACTGATGGGCGACAACAAGGATTGCGACCACGGCGATTGGGCGAATGCCTGGCTTGAGGCCGAAAAGTGAAAATCCTTGTAGCTCCGCTAGATTGGGGCCTTGGGCATGCGACACGATGTGTGCCCATTGTCCGTGAATTTTTGCGGGCTGGTGCCGAAGTCGAGCTTGCTGTCGTGACGGCGAACGCGAAGTTCTTTCGCGAAGTCTTCCCGAATTTAAGGCAGCGGCTTGCTCCGAGCTACAATATTGTTTACCCCAAGCATGGTTACAACATGGGGCTATGGCTGCTCAAGAACAGCCTCCATTTGAATGCCGTGATGAAGTACGAGCATCACTTTGCCGAAGAAATGGTGGAACGTCACGGCTATGATGTTCTGTTTTCGGACAATCGTTTTGCGTTTTATTCGAAAAACGCCTATAGCATTTACATGACGCACCAGCGTCGGATTGCGTTCCCGCAAGCATTCTCTGCATTCGAAGGGGTGGGGACGGTGTGGCATGCGAATGTAATGCGGAAGTTCGACGAAGTTTGGGTGCCCGACCTTGAATTTTTCCCGGGATACGCGGGGTCGCTTTCGCATACGGGGGCTGCCCCCAGCGATAAAACGATGCGATTCGTGGGGCCGTTGTCGAGGTTTTCGGAATGCATGCCGGTCGAATCTTTGGAACCAGAAGTTATTGATTTCGAAAAAATTGCCGAGAAAACGGCTCGTTATAAGGTCGTGGCGATTGTCTCGGGCGTGGAGCCTGCTCGCACGCAGTTTGAACAGCAGCTACGCCATGCTCTTTTTGAAATCCCGGGCCGGCATTTGATGATTTTGGGCAAACCTTCGGTGGAACGCAAACGTTGGAAAGAAAAGAATATCGAATTCCAGACGCACATGCCGACCGCTGAATTTGCGGATGCCGTCAGGCGTGCCGATTTTGTGGTGAGCCGAGGCGGTTACAGCACGGTGATGGACATGGCGGAACTCGGCGCAAAATGTATTTTTGTTCCGACACCGGGGCAGTTCGAGCAGATAGTCCTTGCGCATGATTTGTCTGAGTCTGGCTTTGCGGCTTACATTCCGGCTGAAAAACTTTCGGCTCGGACATTGACCAAGGCGTTTGAATCTTGCGAAAACTTCCCGTGTCTTGCAAAGCAAAACCTGCTCCAAAAAGCGGTGAGAGAAGTTATTAAAAAAGTTAAAGAGAGATAAATATGAGCCAGTTCGTTCTTGCGTTTCCGATTTCCGTTTCTGCGGACGAAACTTTTGCTATCACCGACATTGTCAAGGTTGCAGCTGACACCAAGACGGTGATGATTCCCGGTTGCAGCGTGCAATTTAACGTTGTACGCCAGCCGGCTTCGTCCGAAGTTCTGGATCTTTTCAAAGAAAATTGCGAATTGACCGAAGACGAAGAGAAGTCTCTTGCAGCGCACAAGTCGCTTTTGTTCTTGCTCGGAAATGTAAAGTGCATGAACGATGTCGAAATGGTGAATACCGCTATTCTCAAGGTGCTTGCTGCGGGCGCGTCTGGCGTTTATATGCAACATTCTGGGGCTGTGTGGACGGCTAATGGATTCCGCGAATCGCTCGGGACTGGAGAATATCCAATGGATCCGTGGATTAACTTGATCACTCTCGAAGACGAAAACGAAAAGTCTCTTTATTCGGTTGGGCTTGCCACATTTGCTCTCCCGGATTTGTGTACCTCGACGAAGGTTGGCTCCTCTACGACTGCTTTAGAGCCAGAAGACTTGATTTCTATGGCCGCGCATTCCTTGTTTGACGGTGAAGTCCCGGCAAAGTCGGGGTCTGTTCTTGATTGGGGCGAAGGCGAAAAGTATGTGCTTCGTCAGGAACTCAAGGGCTTGTTCTCTAAATCATCTCCTGATTACAACAAGCAAGGCTTGCTCCGTATAGTGAAAAAATAAGACCACGAACGCTTAAAAAAGGGTATATTCATTCTGATACCGTCTGGGAAAATCTTAGCGGATTGGAGTGAATATGAAAAAATGGGCCTTGCGAAGTGCGGTTGGTGTCGTGCTGGCGAGCGGTTTTGTCTGTGCTAATGCGGCAACGTGGAATCCTGTATGCGAACCGAATGGGCATACGCTTGTTCTTGCGTCGGAGCATTTTGAAATTTGCCGAAAAGCGAAGTACGATGATGGTACGGAGAACAAGGTCGGCATTTATCGCGACGAGGCTCAAAAGGGACTCGAAATCCTCGAAGACATTTTTGTGTTTTACCACGATTCGTTAAAGTGGAGCTTGCCGCAGCCCAACAATCCCGACGAAAAAATCAAGATTGCAGTCTATGTCTTTGAAAACGAAAGGATGGGCGCTCTCTACGGTGGCGACAACATCGAAGCTTGCGGCAATGACGGCTGTTCTCCTGGAATTTGGCTTGGAAAAGGCTCCTTGAGCGACCGCTCTGGACTTGCTCACGAATACGCTCACGGCATGCAGAGTATCGCAGGTTGGATGGGCAACAATAGCCACACGGGGTGGGTCGCGGAATCGCATGCGAACTGGATGGCTCATCAGTTTCTCCCGAACGAGGCTCCCGGCTGTTCTGAATATTTGATTAACTTCCCCTATCTGTACTACGGCTCGACGCGAGACCGTTATTGCAATTGGCATTTCTTGGAGCATTTGAAAGAGGAATTTGGCGGCGGCATTAAAGGCACGATGGAAGTGAACCGCATTTGGACGGAGTCGATTCACGATGGCGAAGCGGGGCGAATGGAACAGACACCCTTCTCGGCGATGATGATGGTTTACGGCTGGTCGCTTGAAAACTTGAACGAACAGTTCGGCAAGTTCGCGATGAAACAAGCGACGTATGAATACGCTCCGGCGAAAAAGGCTTTGTACAAAAAAGCGTGGGGCGATTACGAGTTCTCGACACGGCGAAGCGTGGGCGTAGGGTATCCCTACAGCAGCCATGCTCGTGTGACAATGATGAATAAAATGGAAGGAGAGGACAATCGCTATATTTCGCCGAGCTATTGGGCACCGCAGCGTTGGGGCTACAACCTTGTTCGTATTTATCCTGACAAAGCAGGCAAAGTAAAAGTCAAGTTCCGTGGCATTGTGCAAGACAAGAAAACCGTAAATGGATACCAGTGCTTTGGCGATAACGATGACTATTACATGGGCAAAAAATACCACTGGTGCAATTATGCTCCTGACGCGTTGCCAGATCCTGCTTCGGGTTGGACTGTGGGGCTTGTGGCCGAAGGCTCTGATGGCACGCCGCGTTACAGCGAAATGAAAAATGGCACCGCGTTTAATTTGGAGATTGAAACGAAGAATAGCGACAAAGCGTTGTTCCTTGCGGTGGCTGCAACTCCGAAAGAAATGCAGACGATTTTGTGGGACCAGTTTTATTACAGCATTTACCGTTACCCGTACATGATTGAGGTCGAAAACGGAAAGCCCGAAGGTTTCAATGAGGGCTTCTGGAAACCGGCGAATGCAAATGGTTACGCCAAGCATAGTAATGGTGGCGGGCTTGTCAGCAGCAAAGCTCGCGTGGCGGCAACTGCTTATGTGGGGCCGGACGCGGTCGTGAACGGCGGTACAATTTCTGGCAACGCCCGAATCGAAGATTTCGCCGTGATTAACGGCGGCGCCATCAGCGGAAACGCCGTGGTGCGCGGGCGTGCTTTTGTGACAGGTGGGAGCGTGAGCGACGATGCCATCCTCGAAGAGGATGCATGGCTTGTGAGCGGAGCGATTAGCGGCAAAGCCAAGGTCGGCGCTCTATCGGTCATCATTGAAAGCGCGATTAAAGATAATGCCCAAATTTATGGTGTGATGTGGCCGCTCGAATACAAGACGGTGAGTGGTTCGGCTCAGTTGCGTGGCGACCTTGAGAACAACTTCTCTAAGGAAATTTCAAAGGGCGTGTTCTATGGCATGGTCGAAGACGCGATGCTTACGCAGAACGGTTTTGGGGCGAATTTGACGAATCCGCCGACGGAAGCGACCGCGAGCATAGCCGATGCGAAGTGGTATGCGATTGCAGAAGATTCTGTCGGGAATGGCGGAATAACGATTGCGCGTGATATTAAAACGCGTCGTGCAGCTACATCAAGTTTGTTGAAGGTGTATAGCGTCGATGGAAAAATGCTCGGGAAGATTCCGTTTAACGGGAATGCACGAGAATCGCTCAAGTCCGCTGGCTTCCGCGATGGCGTTTATATAGTCCGTTGACCCCTTTTGTCACCCTGGAGCTGCACGATGGTTGGTGAGCTGGTTGAAGAGCTTGTCGAATCAGCCGAACCATAGCGTCCTTAAGTAGATTATCGCACGACGAGTGCCGCGAGGGCGAGTTCCTGACTCATGCGAGTGGGGCACTTGCCGCTTTTCATTTCGTAGTTGAGGTCGGCGAGGCGGCGGAGCACGCGAATCAATAACGGCTTGCGCCAGCGGCGGCAGCATTCGGCGGCTTGACCCTTCTTGACGAACATGTAGTAGTTCTTGCCAATCTTCTTTGCCGCATCTTCGGGCGACATGCCCTTTGCGGTAAGCGAAGCGTAATTCAACAGCGAGAGCGCGTAGCTGTAAAGCGTGTTGGAGATGCGGATAGCATCCACGCCGCTGTTCAAAAGTTCGTTGAGCTTCTGGACGTACGCTTTAGCGTCTTGCATCCCGAAGAATCCTTCGATTTCGTAGGTTGGGATGTCGCGCTGTGATACGACCATCGTTTTCACGAGGTCGATGGTAATTTTTTTGCAGTCCGGCGCGTAGAGGAGGATTTTTTCGACTTCTTCGCACACGAGCTTGGTGTCGTTGCCCAAGGCTTCGGCGAGGTACTGCGATGCCGCAGGATCAATCGCCTTGTTAAAATGCGTCGGAACGACGGATGAAATCCAATCTGCCATTTCGTATTGCTTCGGCACGTCGTACTTTTCGATTTTTCCGACTTTGGCGAGAGCCTTGTAAAGCTCGCTAGAGGCGAGGAGCGTCTCAAAGTCAAAAAGCAGTTTGCCGCTAGCTGCGTGGGGGAGCCACTTGGCTAAAGCCTTGAGGTCGTCTGCCTTCATGGCTTCGGCTTTGCGGACGACAATGACCTGTTCTGGCGAGAACATCGACACGGAATCGCAAGCTTCGATAATGACATCGGAGATGGATGCAATGTTTGTGTCTGTGGCGTACAGCACCTGCTTGGCCATCGGATCGGAGATCCGGTCGCCAAGAGTCTCGGACAGGAATTTTTCAATCCGCTTGTCCTTGCTGAACTGGTCTTTGCCGATGAGCGTTACGAACATGGATTACTTGAAGTCGATGATTTCGAACTGGTTCTTGCCCTTCGGGGTCACAACTTCGACGACATCGCCGCGCTTTTTGCCCATGAGGGCTGCGCCAATCGGGCTCTTGAAGCTGATTTTGCCGTTGAGGGCATCGGCTTCTTCCGGGGAGACGAGCTGATAGACGATGTCGCGCTTGGTTTTCATGTTCTTGGCGGTAACAGTCGCTCCGAACTTGATGGTGTCGGAATTCGTATCAAATGCAATAACCTGTGCACGTGCCAGCTGGTCTTGGAGCTTGGGCATTTCGATATTATCGATAGCGGCCAGACGTTCCTTGGCGGCATGATATTCTGCGTTTTCGCTCAAATCGCCTTGCGCACGGGCATCAACCAATTCTTGAAGTACGCGAGGACGTTCAACATTTTTTAAATTTTCAAGGTCCTTAACGAGCTTGTCGTAAGCCTCTTGTGTAAACATGATCTTTTCCATGCTCTATAAGGTAAAAATTTTAACGGGCGTTGCGAGCCCAAAATCGCAAAGAAAGCTTCTTTTTAGGAGATACTATGTACACTGTGTTGGAAAAAGGCGGCGTTTGCTCCCCCAAGGGCTTTACCGCATCTGGAATTTGCGCCGGAATCAAGGCCAGCGGCAATGCCGATATGGCACTTCTCAAGAGTGAAAAGGCTGCTCGCTGCTTCGCCGTTTTTACCACCAATAAGGTGAAGGCCGCTCCGGTTCTTTACGACAAAGCTGCGCTTGAACATGCGCACTTTGCTTCTGCTGTGATTGTGAACAGCGGAAACGCCAACGCTTGCACGGGCGAAAAGGGCTATGCCGATGCCGAACGCATGGCTGTGCTTACCGAAGAAGCTCTCAAGCTCACGCCGAAGAGCGTGCTCGTTTGCAGCACGGGCGTGATTGGACACTTGATGCCGATGGACAAGATTGAAGCGGGCATCCCGAAGCTCGTCGAAAAGCTCCACGAAGATGCTTCTGAAGAATTTGGTCGCGCAATCCTCACGACGGACCTCGCTCTTAAATCCCACGCGGTTGAAATCAAGACCGAAAAGGGAACGGTGACGATTGGCGGCGCTTGCAAGGGTTCTGGCATGATCCACCCGAACATGGCGACGATGCTTGCATTCATCACGACGGATATTGGCCTCCCGATTGACTTCTTTGCTGAATTCCGCGCCGACATCGCGGATTCCTTCAACGCGATTACGGTCGATGGCGACACCAGCACGAACGACACTTGCATCATGCTTGCTAACGGCATGAGCGGCATCAAGTACGAAGACTTGACCCTTAGCGAACAGGGCGAATTCCGCGCTGCTCTCATGCTTGTGATGCAGAGCCTCGCTAAGGATATCGTGCGTGACGGTGAAGGAGCAACAAAGCTCATCGAGCTTCGCATTGAAAAGGCCGAAAGCCACGAAGAAGCTCTCCGCATGGCCCGCTTCATCGGTACGTCCAACCTCGCCAAGTGCGCTATGTTCGGCGAAGACCCGAACTGGGGACGCATCCTCAGCAGTGCTGGTTCCAGTGGCTGCAACATGGTCGCCGAACACACGGATCTTTACTTCGGCGAAGTCAAGGTTCTCGAAGGCGGTCGTCCGGTACAGCTGGACGAAAAGCAGACGGCTGCACTGCATGCCGTGGTTCGTCAGCGTGAATACAAAGTAACGCTCGTGTTGAACATCGGCCAGGCTTCTGCAAGCGCATTCACTTGCGACTTGAGCTACGGCTACGTGAAAATCAACGCGGAATATACGACCTGATTTAAAACGACTTGCTTAACGCAAGTCGTTTTTTCTTACAAGGGAAGGCTCCGCCCTCCCTAATACCCTCCTTTTCCCAATGCAAAAAGCATAATGGGAATTGTGTCTTTCATAAGAATTCAAAGAACGCTTTGGCTTGGCCGAGGCGTTTTTTATTAAACTATATTTTTGCGTATAAATTTCCACTAGAGAATAAAATGTCCAAATCAATAAAATTTTTGCTTGTTGCCGTGATGCTTTTGGCGGTTGCATCGTTTGCGCTAGATAATGAAAAAAAGAGAGAGCGTTTTGTTTTCCATACATTTAGTTTGGCTCTTCCATTGGATTGGAGCGGAACGTGGGAACAGTATAACAATTTCAAATACGAAAATAGATTTACTCGTGGTCGTGATGTAGAATGGGATATGACCATGGGACTTCAATTGAGGTGGACTCGTGATCTTGTCTTTCAAAGTGGTTTGTCTTTTGAGGTCGGCGCGGGGATTGGCTTTATTGATTTTCCCGTGAATGATTCCAAAATTGATTCTCGTTTTGATTTGAATGCTAAAGTTGGATTGGGTTTTGCTCCATTTGTAAATGATTTCATATTAGCGGTGCATGCTATTTTGGGTGGCGACATGAAATACTTGGGGGAATCTTATCATTTGTTTGATGAATTTACTGAAGAATATTCTACGCTGCTGTTTAATTTTGTTGGAGGCTGCGATATTGTTTTGGTGTATCAAATTACGGAACGGCTAGGAATTAATGCGGGTGTAGATGTGACGGTGAATTTGTTAGGTTTCGGGAGTGGTGAAGAACGTTTTGGCGAACCCGGTGATTTTGAAACGACCGATTATAAGCTTGATCATGCCTTTTCTGGATTTCAGGTTGTCCCGCATGTAGGCGTTTCGTTGAGGTTTTAGTTTTTTCGTTATAAAAGAAAATGCCGGCACTGAGACCGGCATGACAGTAGTGAGTTAGTTCTGTTTACTAACCACCAACCATCGGGTTCTACGAACCTTTCAGGATGACTATGGTTCGTCATGGCGGACTTGATCCGCCATCTGGTTTGCCAACTATTAATCCTTAATGCAGCGGAGGCTTGCACCAAATTCAGGATCGAACTTTTCGAACTTGGCGATATCCTTGTCGTGGAAGAATATGAGGACTTCGCCTTCGCTTGTCCAGAAGTATGCCTTTTTGCCCGCTTCTTCGAACTTGCGTTCTTTTATAGGAACATCGCTCTTTGCAAAGTGCGCACCGCCAGCTTTTGCGCCGAATCCCAGTTCGTCCTTTCCGTTGCCGAAAATTGGAGAATCGGGCTTAATCGGATCCCATCCGTAGCCAGCCTTCAAAACGACACCCGGCTTTTTGCCAGCGACTTTCAGCAACTGCAGCCATTCAGCCTTGCTTGGCATGTGGAATCCTTCGAGGCATGCTTTCTGTGCATTTTCAAAGTTGTACAAACGACCCCAGTGATTGCATTGCGCACAAATTGCACCCGATGGCGTTGCAAAGTTCATGTTCTCTGCAGTCCAGAGCTGGTCGCCAATGATAATCCATTCGTAGGAGTATCCATCGCGCGGATCCTTGTAGCTTCCGCTAGTGGCGGGCGAGCCGTCTTCGTTGAATGTTTCGCCGAAAGCGATTTGCTTATTTTGTTTGTACGGAGCCTTGGATGCCACCTTGCCGTTCTTGTGGTAGCGGATGACCTGGCCTTCGATGTAGCCGTTTACATAGGGCAGTTCAGCCTGTGGCGTTCCGTCCTTGTAGAATTCCTTGGTGAGTCCTTCGCGGCGGTCGTTTACGAAATTCGATTCGCGTTTGAGCGTCCCGTCTTCGTAGTATTCCTTTTCGATGCCTTCCTTCTTGTCGTTGACATAGGTGGCTTCGAAGCGGACGTTGCCGTTCGGGTATTTTTCAACTCGAACATCGTCGCATGCAGTCAAGGCTATTGACCCTGCCGCGATGAATAGAATTAATGGTAGTTTCATGCGTACTCCTTATAGTGTGATTTTTCCCGCCGTAGCGAGAAGCCCAATCATGTACAACATCCCATCGTAATAACGCCAAAAACGGTAAGGCACGGATAGTGCGGCAAGTCTTTTAACAAAAGGCGTGATAAGCGGATCGTCTGGCGAAAGCACTTGCGTTGCGGCGGCGTTCATCGCGATAAGCCCCGGCGTGGCGTTTCGTCCTTGGTGCGGGTAAGGCCCTCCATCGACTGCGTAGTCCGAGAGGTAGGGATTGCAGTTCAAGAAGAAACGTAATATGCGTTCGCAGATTTCTTTTTCGCTATCGTCTCCGCGGAAGACGGAATAGTCTAGGCTCAAGTTGAGCGCGACGCGCCATGCGTCTCCGCTAAAATTGTTGCTTTCGGGGAACCAAGGCATAGCCTTGGGCGTGCCGTCGTATTCGGCGTAGTCTGGGCAAAGTCCTGTGACTGGGTGTGCCGCTTTTTTCAAAAGTTCAACGCTTGCGTTTGCGACATCGAGCCAAGAGGTGTCTCCGGTCGCTTCGGCAAACATGCGGTAGAACGCCATGGTGTGGTAGCTCGGGTCGGTAAAGTCGTTGCCGAGGACGGGCGAAAACTTGATAAGGTTGTTCTCCGGGTCAATCATCGGGCCGACAAGTTCGTTCTTTGGCTTGTACTTGATGTCGGTGATGAGCTCTACTGCGTCGTGGCGGAGGTCGTCGCGGTTGAATTTTTGAGCGGCTAAAAGGAGCGCTGCTGCAAAGTATTCTTCGCTATCGGGCGAAGCCCCTGGGTCCATCATGGAAAAATCCGTGGTGCTGACTTGCCATGAAAAATATCCTTTGTGTGGACCGTCGTTGTTGCGAATAAATCTTTTAGAAAAGTTCCAGAGCTTGTCGAACGTGTCCTCGTGGTTTGTCAGCGCGGCGATGAACATTCCATAGCCCATGCCCTCGGAGCGGATTTCGTCGTGACCAATGTCGATGATGTAGCCCATCTCGTCGGACGCTTCGAAGTAGATTCGTTCGTCGATCGGATCGCCCTCAAATAGCTTGCTATAGGCATTCTGAATAAGCTGGTCCGCGAAATTGGGACCATATCCGGCTTCAACAAATAAATCACGCGTGGGATAGCGTTGCAACATCATTCTCAGTTCCAAAAATTTCTAAAATCAGTTATATATTTTAAAATAAATAAATTCGTATCTTTTTGTGGAGGATTAAATGGCAGATATATTGATTTTGGGTTATGGACCGGCTGGAATTTCGGCTGCTCTTTATGGTTTGCGCTCTGGTCTTGAAGTCCTGCTTGTGGGGAAGGATGTCGGAGCTTTGGCGAAGGCTCACAAGATTGAAAATTATTTTGGTTTAAAGGAACCTCTCACGGGGGAGGAGCTTGCCGAAGTGGGCAAGAATCAAGCACTTGCGCTTGGTGCTCAAATTGCAAATGACGAGGTGACCGACCTCATGTTTGACGGTTTTGGGTTCGTGGCGACAGGGCTTAATGGTACGTACCGTGGCAAAGTCTGCGTTATGGCGACGGGTGCCGCCCGTAAAAAACAGCCGCTCCCCGGCATGGCCGAAATGGAAGGTCATGGCGTGAGCTACTGCGCCGTGTGCGACGCGTTCTTCTACCGCAAGAAAAATGTCGCGGTGCTTGGTTCGGGCGAATACGCCTTGCACGAAGTGAATGAACTGTTGTCTGTAGTCGGGAGCGTAACGCTTTTGACGAATGGTGCTGAACTTGCTGCAAAATTTCCTGATAACGTAACAGTTGAAACTCGGAAAATTGCAGGGCTCAAGGGCGGTAGCGCTTTTGAAGGAGTGCGTTTTGAAGATGGCTCCGAATCGAATTTTGACGGCATGTTTGTTGCGATGGGCAGCGCCAATGCGACGGATTTGGCTTTGAAGGCGGGAGCCGCGTTCGATGATGGAAAGCTTGTGCTCGATAAGGACTTCCAGACGACTGTTCCGGGACTCTTTGCCGCTGGCGACTGCACAGGCGGAACGCTGCAAGTCGCCGTAGCCGTAGGCGAAGGTGCTATCGCTGGCCTTGCTGCAATTAAGTATCTGAGGGAACATAGGGGGTAATGCGGCTTTGCCGCAGTTCTAAGTTTTGAGTTACTAGTTACTAGAACAATGAGTGCTTAGAACTTAGAATCGTCATCCTCGATCTGGTCGAGGATCTAGCAAAAAATGAATGACTCTATCACGTTGTTCTCTTGAATGTCATTCCGGGCTTGACCCGGAATCTCCTTACACAGTTTTCGTTGCGGATGCACGGCAAGCATGAAATGTTTGCCCTGACACCTGTAATCTGAAACCTGTAACCTATCCCCTATGAAACGCCTTACTCTTCTCACGAATCCTGACTTGTGCAATTTGCATTGCCCGCTGTGTTTTTTGAACCAGCGGCGTTGTGGCGGGCATGCGTTTGGCTTGGGCGAAATGAAGTTTGAAACAGCTCGGGCGGCGATTGAAAAATATGCAGCCGAACGAGATGCTTCGGGGAATCGTGTTTTGCGGGAAGTAATCCCTTCGACGATGGGGGAGCCGCTGCTTTATTCGCATTTTGACGAGTTGCTGGACTTGTGCCGCGAGTTGAAAATTCCGCTGAACCTCACGACGAACGGGACTTTCCCCGGAAAGTGGGGGAGCGAAGCGGCGATGGAAACGCTGTTGCGTTCGTGTAGCGACATCAAGGTGAGTTATCTTGCGTCGGAGCAATTTGGTGGCTGGAAATCGAATGTCGAAAAGTTGCTGAATTTGCGGAATGCGATGCGTGTAGAAAATGCTTCGCAGGTCGGGATGGCCGCGAATATTGCGACTGTCTCGCTGCAAGTGACTTTGCATCGAAAGAATTTGCAGAACGCTCTTGAACTGGTATCGTGGGCGTCTGCGGTTGGGGTGGATCGCATCAAGTGGAACCCGGTGGTGTTTTTGAAGTCGGCCTTGCACGTGCTCCGCGAAATGTACGAACCTGACGGATTTTTGCTAGAAAAATTGCGGAAAACGTTACGAACAGAAAAGTTTTGTTCTTCAAAAATAAAGCACGAAGGGAGCTTGTTCTTTGAAAAAAGAGCTGCCCTTTGCGCTGTGGGCGGTAAATGCGAATCTTGCCCGTTTGCAGATGAAGTCTGGGTCTGGCCTGATGGTCACGAAGACCATTGTCCTAATCCCGAACGACGGTACGGGGCAGTTTTACTTCCCAAATCTTAAATCGATTAGTAGCTCGAACCGTGTATTTGTATGTTGCTGTCATTTGCCAAGCTCGTCCTATAACTCCTGCGGTGTTTCGTACGTCTTAGCGTTCGGGGCATGGGCGAGTTCTTTGCCTTCCTTGATGGCTTCGAGGAGTTCTTTGGACGGAAGTCTGGTGACGGCAAAGGGCAATCCGTGGTGTAAAATGGCCTGTTTTAAGAATACAGTGAAAGCTTGGGACAGTGTCAAGCCCAAGTCGTTGAAAAGTTCAGTTGCCTGAGCTTTCAGTTCTTTATCGATGCGAATATTTGTAACCACAGTGCTCATTTTATAGAGCTCGTCTGTAAAATTGGAACTTTATGTAAAAATACGGTAACATATATTGACGAAAAAATAGTATTTTCTTAATTTAATCGTAAATATAGGATTAATTTATTTGATTTGAAGAAAGTCAATAGGTTTACTCCTTTGTTTAGAGGGTTTTTATCAACCAAAAAAGGATTGAAGATGAGAAAAAAATTACAATTAAGGTCTGCTCATTGGGGCTTTGCCATGCTTATGGCTGCTTCTATGGCAACGTCGGCTTTTGCACAGGCTGATCAACCTAAATTAGTCGTTACAAAACAGCTAGATACGGCTTATGTCGCTGTTACTGATGACGGCGGAAAGGTGGATCTTTCTTTTGAAGTGAAAAGCGACAATGCTGTTTCGTACCAATGGTATAAATCTGTC
Organism: uncultured Fibrobacter sp.; assembly: GCA_947306305.1. Classification (GTDB taxonomy): domain Bacteria; phylum Fibrobacterota; class Fibrobacteria; order Fibrobacterales; family Fibrobacteraceae; genus Fibrobacter. Next base: position 4,773 of record CAMZGI010000016.1, on the reverse strand, counting down.
GATGGCACCACCGAAAAAGCTGTAGCTATTGAAGGGGCTACCGGATCTTCTTATACAACACCTGCATTTAAGGCTCCGGTATATGAAAACGTAAATATGAACGACTTTTCAGACTTTGATATTTTTAATAAAGATATAGGTGCTGAAAATATTGGCATGTTCTATTACTGCGTTGCGACCACTGTTGATACAAGTGCTATGTCTAAAGTGACGTTGGTGATGAACACTGGCCTCCCGACATTGTATGTGAATACGCCGGATGGTGTTGAAATTACGTCGAAAGAGAAATGGACGAAAAAGACAAAATTGACTTTGAAGGATGCTGGCAAGGATAACTTTGTAGATGTTTCGACTAGTTTTCGTGGTCGCGGTAATTCGACTTGGAAGCAGGACAAAAAGCCTTACGCTATCAAGTTGGATGAAAAACAAAAGATTTTGGGCATGCCTAAGCACAAACGCTGGGTGTTGATTGCCAACTACCTTGACAACACCTTCATGAGAAACGAGCTGGCTTTCGCTTTGAGCAGAATGGTTGGTTTGGACTATACCGTTCGTGGCAAGTTCGTAAACCTTGTTTTCAACGGAGTCTATAGGGGCCTTTACTGGTTGGGCGAAGCCATCAAGGTCGATAAGAATAGAGTAAATATTAATGATGGCGAAGATGATATGACCGCCGATCAAGATAAGGACTTCTTGATCGAAATGGATACGCATTACGATGAAATCGTCAAGTTCCATTCTCCTATTCGCAATATTCCTTATATGATCAAGAACGATGATTACATGCTGAATGAGGCAGAAGACGGTCTTTCTGCCGATGGCGAAGCTCGTTTGGCTCGTTTCCAGGAAAAGATTGCCAAATTGGAAAATTTGCTTTATGACACCTCAAAAAAATGCATGGCGGATCCCGATGCTTGCCGTGCTCCTGATGAATCTTATACGAACATCATTGATGTGGCATCTTGGGCAAAGTTCTGGTTTGTCAACGAAATGATGGACAATACGGAATTGCTGACAGACCCGAATGCGCCCGTGCAAGAAGGGCCAGACGCTGAAACTGGCCCCAAGAGCGCTTATTTTACCTATGAAAACGGAAAGGACTTGTTTAAGGCGGGGCCGGTTTGGGATTTCGATGCAGGCTTAAAATCGGGTGATCCTAGAATTAAACTCGATACCAGCATCTACTTCAACGCCTTGTTCAAATCGCCAAGCTTTGTTACTGCAGTGAAAAAAACTTGGAAAAAGTTTTCTGTTGCTGAAAATAAAAACATTTTATATGAACTTATATTATCTGCTAGAAATTTGGTTGTTGCAGCAAAATTGGACAGCATGAGATGGGGTGCTCATAAAGATTTCGCAGATAGAAATAATTTGAGTTTTATTAAAAACTTCGAATTATTATTAGATGCATTTATGGAAAAAGGGAATGCTGTTCGAGGATATATACACATGTTGTCAGGTTTGGAAAGCGTTTGCACTTTTATAAAATCTGAAGGGAAAAAAATTGCTGTCATTGATGGCGAATTTGACGGAGATGGCGATATTGATATACCTAAACCAGTTATGATGGACGGTGTTTCTTTTGTTCGTTCCTTTACGCCGGGCATCTTCTCGACATTGATGCTTCCGTTCGACGTGAACACGGCTAATGTTCGCGGTGTCAATATGGTGCTCAAGTTTAACGGCCTGAAGCAGAAAGAAGGCAAGACCTTCGTGAGCATGAAGAAAGTCTGGGTAAAAGGTGAATCCCAAAATGATGCCGATATCAAGGCCAATACGCCGTATATGGTGTTGATGGACGAGGCTTCTCTCAGAATCGATGGCGGAGTCACTTTCAAGAAGACTGAGGAGCCGGTTGCATCGGTGGAAGGTTCTGATTGGGAATTCCACGGAACTCTTGAATATAAGCAGTGGAAAGAAGGCGATGCTGATTTGGGCCGCGTCTATGGTTTTGCTGCCGTCGCTCAGGATGGAATCTCTGCGGGTCAGTTTGTGAAGGCCGGTGCTGGCGCTTATATTTATCCGCTCCGTGCTTACCTCCTTGCTCCGAAGAAGGCTAGCGGAGTTAGAGGCGTTGCTGGTAACACCATCTCGACGATGAGTCTTCCTGAAAATATCGATGTCGTGATTGAAGAAGACGATGTCCCTGCAACGGAACCGAAGACGACTGTTATCGGCAGCTTCAATACTCGCACTGGCGAATTCAAGATGAACACAGTCAACCGCGTGTATGACCTCAAGGGCCGTTTTGTTGGCAATAGCGCCAATAAGGCTCGCGGTGCTTACTACGGAAAGAAGACTGTGAAGTAAGTCGAATTTCGGATTGTAAAGACTAACGCCCATGGGTAAAACCCATGGGCGTTTTTTGCTATATGAGGGGTGGAAACGGTCCCTATTTCCTAAAAAAGACAACGACAAACATTGACAAAATGGTAGTATTTTCTTAATTTAATCATAAATTACGCCTTACTTTATATGATGCAGCCTAGCCGGAAGAGATTTGCTGTAATTATATTTGGTTGCGTCTAATTGTTGCGTGGGTGAGGACTATTGTGTTTGAAACAACAAAAGGATCAAAAATGAAAAAATTTATGCAATTAAGGTCTGCTCATTGGGGCTTTGCCATGCTTATGGCAACTTCTATGGCTACATCGGTGTTTGCTGAGGCTGTGGATGAATTAACCATTACAAAGAATCTGGAGCCGGCTTATGTTGCTGTTGCTGATGAAGGCGGAACGGTTACGCTTTCTATTGAGGCTCAGGGAAACGGAGATGTTTCGTACCAGTGGTATAAATCTTTTTATGGAACCAATGACAATGGGACTTTGATTGAAGGGGCTACTGAATCTTCTTATACTACAAAAGAATTTAAAAATGCGAATACAGGCTTGTTCTATTACTGTGTCGCGACGGTTGGTGAAAAAAGCGAAGCGTCTAATGTAACTTTTGTGGCTAATACAGGCCTTCCGACATTATTTGTGAATACGCCAGATGGCATTGAAATTACAGAAAAAGAAAAATGGATAAAAGAGACGAAATTGACTTTGAAGGATGCCGGAAAGGATAACTTTGTAGATGTATCGACGCAATTTCGCGGACGCGGCAATTCGACTTGGAAGCAGCCTAAAAAGCCTTACGCTATCAAGTTGGATGAAAAAAAGTCAATTTTGGGCATGCCCAAGCACAAACGCTGGGTGTTAATAGCCAACTACCTAGACAACAGCTTCATGAAAAACCATGTAGCTTTTTACTTGAGCAGGATGCTTGAAATGGACTATACTGTACGTGGACAGTTTGTAAACTTGGTCTTCAACGGAGTCTATCGTGGCCTTTACTGGTTGGGCGAAGCCATCAAGGTTGATGAGAATAGAGTGAATATTGATGATGGTGAAGATGGGATGACCACTGATCAGGACAAGGACTTCTTGATTGAAATGGATACGCATTATGACGAAGTTGTCAAGTTCCATTCTCCTATCCGCAATTTCCCTTATATGATCAAAAATGATGATTATATGGTTGAAGATGTTTATGAAGGTGGTAAAAAGGTTAAGGATCAATATGGGAATACAGTAACCGCTATTTCAGAAGATGGTCAAGTCCGTTTGGATCGTTTCCAGGAAAAGATTGCCAAATTGGAAAAATTGCTTTATCCCGATTACGACACAAATGAAGAATGCAAGGCGAATACCAATAATTGCAGTGCTCCTGATGAATCTTATGCGAATATCATCGATGTGACATCTTGGGCAAAGTTCTGGCTTGTCAATGAAATTATGGACAATACGGAATTGCTGACAGACCCGAATGCGCCCGTGCAAGAAGGGCCAGACGCTGAAACTGGCCCCAAGAGCGCTTATTTCACCTATGAAAACGCAAAGGATTTGTTTAAAGCTGGCCCGGTTTGGGATTTCGATGCGGGATTAGCGACGGAATATGCTCCGGTTAGACTCGATACCAGCATCTACTTCAATGCCTTGTTCAAGTCTCCGCGCTTTAAGGCTGCTGTGAAAAAGGTTTGGAATAACTATGCTACGGTGGAAAATCTTATGATAATGTCTGCTGGTATTAAGAATGCTCCCTCTAGGTTGGCGTTCGCTGCAAAAATGGATAGTCTAAGATGGGGTGAGCACAGGGATTACGTTGATACAAAGGATCATAGTTTTGCTGGAAGTCTTGAATTTTTGGAGATCTCTTTAACCAATAAGATTATGGCAGTTACGGATTATATAGATGGTTTGTCTGTACCGAAAGACGTTGTCACTACTATAAAATCTGCAGGGAAGAAGTTTGCTGTCATTGATGGCGAATTTGGCGGAAATGGTGATATTAATATTGCTGAAAATGTTGAAGTGGCTGGTGTTTCTTTTGGTCGTGACTTTACGCCGGGCGTATTCTCGACTTTAATGCTTCCGTTCGACGTGAGCACGGCTAATGTTCGCGGTGTCAACATGCTTCTCAAGTTTAACGGCCTGAGACAGAAAGACGATAAATCTTGGGTCGTGAGCATGAAGAAAGTCTGGGTAAAGGGTGAATCCCAAAATGATGCAGATATCAAGGCCAATACGCCGTATATGGTGTTGATGGATGAGTCTTCTCTCAGAATCGATGGCGGTGTCACTCTCAAGAAGACTGAGGAACCGGTTGCATCGGTGGAAGGTTCTGATTGGGAATTCCACGGAACTCTTGGATTTAAGCAGTGGAAAGAAGGCGATCCGGATTTGGGCCGCGTCTATGGTTTTGCTGCCGTCGCTCAGGATGGAATCTCTGCGG
>CAMZGI010000015.1 GCA_947306305.1 uncultured Fibrobacter sp. | reverse complement strand
TCTAGTAACTAGTAACTTAGAACTATAAACTAGAATTTTTACAAGCATAAAAGCAAGAACTACATCATTCGGAGTTTCATTTCGAAGACAGCACGATCGGTTTCATCGAGGATTCGCATGTATGTTGCACCATTGTGATCCGCACGGAACACCTTCATCGTCTGCCCTTCTTCGGACTCGCCCAAATAATGAACTTCAAGCTCTGACGGAATGCAGAGTTCCAAATCCGAAGCGCTAAACACATTCAATGCAAGCTTCACATACTCAATGTTATTCATGTGATGCGACATGTCGATATGCTGCGGCAGCACTTTTTGCTGATAAACTTCTTCATATTCTTCGGGCTTCACGTTAAAGCGGTCAAATTCATCTGTCATGAACGGTTCCGGGAACCCTTCCGTCGGAAAATCCACCGCAGAAAGCCGCATCGGACGATGACGATCCAAGCTCAAGCAGCACATTTCTTGCTTGGCAAAAATAATCGGTTCCCCATCCACCGTTGTAATTGCAGTATTTTCATTTAAGCGAATCAATTGGTTATCCGCAGGGAATGAGGTTGTCACAACCTTGTCTCGCCAATACGGACGCTTGAGGAACTTGAACTTGGCCTTATAAATGACCCAAAAGCCGCCTTTTTCCCTCACGCCAAAATTGTCCATTTTCATGGCACCAAAATTTTCAGTAATATTGTCCTGAATCATGAGCACCGTTTGGGCAAGACCCATTTTTCCAGACACGTCAATATAAGCCGAAGTAATCGTCCTCGGCTTCTGAAACACTAGCGGATTTTTCGACAATGCGTAAATATCAATCATGGCTTTAATATAAATTTTTTTATCATTTGTGCAAATGTCAACCGTTATTATTTTCAACAAGCCTTTTGGCGTTTTAAGCCAGTTCACCCCCGAATCAGGCCACCCGGCACTCGACACATTCGGATTCCCGCCGGGAGTTTACGCCGCAGGCAGGCTCGACCACGACAGCGAAGGCGCTCTGCTTTTAACAGACAACGGGAAACTCATCAAGAAGTTGCTCGACCCAAAATTCGAGCACCCGCGCACGTACCTCGCGCAAGTGGATGGGCAAATCACCGAAGAGGCAGTCCGCAAACTCGCTAAAGGCGTTGACATCAAAGGCTACCATACCAAGCCCTGCAAGGCAGAAATTGCAAGCGAACCCGACTGGCTCTGGCCACGCAATCCGCCCGTACGTTTCCGCGCAAACATCCCCACCAGCTGGGTACGCCTCACGCTCATCGAAGGCAAGAACCGCCAAGTGCGCCACATGACCGCCGCCGTAGGATTTCCTACGCTCCGCCTCATCCGCATGCAAATCGGGAACATCCCGCTCGGCGATTTAAAACCCGGCGAGTGGTGCAAAGTTACAGACAAAGTTATATAAAAAAGACGAGAGCCGAAATTTCTCTCGTCTCTCGTCTGTAGCCGCCTCGCGGCGTTCTTTCGTCTAAATTAGATCAAGCCTTCGAAGAAGTTGTTGCCCCAATGAGACTCCGTATTTGGCTAACGCAGCAAAGAACATACGAAGCCAAATACTCCGCGCTTCTACGGCTCGTTAATACGAGCCGCATCCGCTTGGCGCAAGGGCAACGACCTTTAGATCAAGCCTTCAAAGAAGTTGTTGCCCTTGTCATCCACGAGGATGAATGCCGGGAAGTCCTTGATGGTGATCTTGCGGATGGCTTCCATGCCGAGTTCCGGGAAGGCAACGATGTCGTTGGACAGGATGTTCTGTTCAGCGAGGATGGCTGCCGGACCGCCGATAGAGCCGAGGAAGAATCCACCGTACTTCTTGCAGGCGTCGGTCACGTCCTGAGAGCGGTTGCCCTTAGCGACCATGATCATCGAAGCACCCTTGCTCTGGAAGCGCATCACGTACGGGTCCATGCGGTTTGCAGTCGTCGGACCAAAGCTACCCGTCGGCATGCCTGCCGGAGTCTTGGCCGGGCCGGCGTAGTAAATCGGGTGATCGGACACGACCTTGAGCACGGTCTTTTCTTCGTCCGTGAGTTCTTCGCCGCGTTCCTGCTTGTCAAAGATTTCAGCGATCTTGGCGTGTGCCATGTCGCGAGCCACAATCATCGTGCCCTTGAGGGAAAGACGAGTCTTCACCGGATACTTGGTGAGGTCAGCGAGCACATCCTTCATCGGACGGTCGAGGTCAATTTCGATAGCCGGAGCGAGGTTCACAGCATTGCCGGACGGGATGTAATTTTCCGGATGGTGTTCCATCTTTTCGAGCCAGAGGCCGTTTTCGTCAATCTTAGCCTTGATGTTGCGGTCAGCAGAGCAAGAAACGCCGATAGAAACCGGGCAGCTTGCAGCATGACGCGGAGCGCGAATCACGCGAACATCGTGCACCAGGTACTTGCCGCCGAACTGGGCGCCAATGCCCGTCTTCTGGCAAATGTGCAGAACCTTTTCTTCCATTTCGAGGTCGCGGAAAATACGGCCGCCTTCGGAACCCGTGGTCGGAATATCATCGAGGTAACCGCAGCTAGCGAGCTTCACCATGTGCGTGTTCATTTCGGCAGAGGTGCCGCCAATCACGATAGCGAGGTGGTACGGAGGGCAAGCGGCAGTACCGAGAGTCTTCACCTTTTCGGCGAGGAACTTTTCCAAGGACTTCGGGTTGAGGAGCGCCTTGGTCATCGGCCAGTAGTAAGTCTTGTTGGCAGAGCCACCACCCTTCGCGACGAACAAGAACTTCATTTCGGCACCTTCTTCGGCGTGGATATCGATCTGGGCCGGGAGGTTGCAAGCCGTGTTCTTTTCTTCGTACATCGTAAGCGGAGCAATCTGGCTGTAGCGGAGGTTCTTCGTGGTGTAGGCGTTGTAGATACCTTCGGAAATTGCTTCAGCATCATCGAAGCCAGTCCAAACTTGCTGACCCTTGTGGGCAACGCAAATTGCAGTACCGGTGTCCTGGCAGAACGGGAGGATTCCCTTAGCAGCCACAACAGCGTTCTTGAGCATGGTGAGAGCGACGAACTTGTCGTTGTCGGAAGCTTCCGGGTCCTGGAGGATCTTTGCGACCTTCGCCGTGTGGGCCGGACGCAGGCAGAATTCGACTTCTTCGAATGCAGCCTGAGAAATCTTCGTCAAAGCTTCCTTAGAAACCTTGAGAATCTTCTTGCCTTCGAATTCGGCGACGGAAACGCCGTCTTTACCGAGATTCACGTATTCGGTAGTATCTTCACCGTGCTGGACGGTTGCTTCGTATTTGAATGCCATAGTTTTTTTTCGCGCCTTTGGCGCAGTTAATAGTTGATAGTTACTAGTTACAAGTAATCCGTAAGGATTTTTCGTAGGAAGCAGGTAGTTAAAAGCAGGAAGTGGTATAATCGCGGATTTCCCCCAAAGAGGATAACTCAACTAGAGAACTAAAGTTCTAAGTTTCGTATAGCCGCCTAACTAGTACTGCCTACTGTTTACTGCCTACTAACCACTATTTTCAAATAGAATTTAAAAACTTTCTGGTTATTGGTCATTGGTCAATCGTCTTTAGTTATTGGTCAATAGAAGCCCCAAAGCAAAGCGACCTCTCTCGTCTGTAGGACCGTAGGTCCGTTCAATCGACTAATCTCGCTGCTCACACCTCACCACTCATCCCTTATTCCCCACCGTTCATCCCCTTTTTTCTCCTTATTTTTTAATTTTTTTACTTTTTTTATGACCAAAATCACACAAGATGTATTATTTTTGATAACGAAACAAAAAACTTCATTTTCTAAGAGGATTGAATGATGAAAAAAGTTCTGCTTGCCACGATGATTTCGGCAGCACTGGTTTTTGCAGCTCCGGCTGTAACGACAGAAAAGGCTGCAACCGCCAAAAACGCCGTTGCCGCTAAGGTAGAAACCGCTAAGGCTCCCGTAGCCGATGCAGCAAAGGCCACGCAGGCAAAGGCTGCCGACGCAGCAAAAACTGCTCAGGCCAAGGCCGCTGACGCAGCCCAGACCGCCGCCCAAGCACCGGCTGCTGCAGAAGCAGCAAAGACCGAAGTCAAGGCTCAGGCTACGGATGCCGCTCAAGCCGCAACAGCAAAGGCTCAAGCCACTGCTGACGCAGCTCAGGCTAAGGCAGCTGACGCAAAGCAAGCAGCAACCGTTCAGGCTCAGGATGTAGCAGCAAAGGCTGAAGCTAAGGTCGATACCGCACAGGCTAAGGCCGCTGATGCAGCTCAGGCTGCAACGGCACAGGTTCAGGCAACAGCCGACTCCGCACAGGCTGCAGTCCAGACTCAGGCAGCCGAAGCCGCCGTTCCGGCAGCAGAAGCAACCGAAGTTCTCGAAGCTAAGACAGAAGCCCCGGTAGATACCGCCGCTCTTGCCAAGGCCGAAGAAGAAAAGAAAGCCGCCGAAGCAGAAGCTCAGGCTAAGGCTGAAGAAGAAGCCAAGGCTGTCGAAAATGAAACGAGCGGCACTGCAAAGTCCGCCGTCATGGACAATCCGTGGGAATTCATCGCAGTTTCCGCAGCATTCATTGCATCTGTTCTCGTGATCATCTTCACTGGGGACTAATAAGCGATTTCAAACCGCTTTACCGCATTTTAAGGACCGTCTAGCCGACGGTCCTTTTTTATACGCTTTTGTTTTGTAAAATTTCTTATACAATCCACAAGCGAAAATGGGACAAAAAGTCTATATGTAACATGTTGCAAAAAAAACAAAAATTTGGAGTATAATTTGAGAACAAAAAAAGCATTTATCACAAAACATTTTTACATAAATAATCTATTTTAGCTTTGGATAGAAATAAATAGAGGGCAAGACGCGTTTTTGCCCGATTTTTACATATATAAAGGAGACACCGTGTTTATTAAGAAGTATCTGTTTGCATTGTGCGCCGTAACCTCATTGGCTATAGCGCAACAAGAACAAGCCACTCCTTATGACTTAATTCGACCGACATTCCCATTAACGTGGGATTCGACCGTATTTAAGAATTTTGATACATCGGTCACCAAGAAAAAGAACATGCTGCCCAAGAACTTGACTCCGGCAGCATACGCGCCAAACGCCCTGATTCCCGATACGTTGAACCAGGCATATTTGGATGCAATCAACTACCGCATGTCTCCTATCCGCATTAACCAAGCGGGCTATCTCGAAAAAGACTTGGAACGTCAGTTCTACTACGTGGGCAACGAAACCACCTTTGAAGTCGTCGATGTCAATGGCAAATCCTTAAGCCCAGCAGTCACGGGCACACTCAAGCCATCCGGCCAATCAACAAGCTCGAATTGGACAATTATCGCTGGTACAAACGCTGCTACGAACGACCAGAAACGTTACCAAGTCGATATCAAGGGGCAGTCCGGCAAAATCATGGTCGGCAACATTCCGCAAGGAATCCCCACAGAAACACGTCTCCGTATTAAAGTCGGCAACGATATTTCAAGTACCTTCATCATCTCCGACAAGGTGTATTCCATGGTGAAGGACGCAGCCCTCAAGTTCTATGGCATCAACCGCAGCGGTAATGGCGAATCTTGGTTCCACCCGGCAAGCCACACGCTGGACGGTGGCGGACCAATCGTCAACGATGGATCCGATGTTCGCGGTCCGTTCAATGCAGCCCTTGCAGGAACGCTCGAAGGCGGTTACTACGACTGCGGCGACCACCTGAAGGAATCTCAGACTCAGATGTACGCATTCATGGTGGCGGCAGTCATGGCAGCAACGAACCCTGATGCAGACGAAGACCATTATGCATTTAACCATGGCGAAACGGTCAATACCGACGGTATCCCGGACATGCTCCGCGAAGCGAAGCACGGCGCTGACTTTGTGCTCCGTGCATACGTTCGCGCTAAGGGCGTTATCGACGACATGGCTCTTTCCGTAGGCAACTTCGGTTCCGACCACTCCTGGTGGGGTCGTCCCGAAAACCAAGACAAGCTGCCCGTCGATAATTCGGCATCGGCTACAGACCGTGGCGGTCCAGCATCTAGAACAGTCCGTCTTGGCGAAATTGGCGCCAACATCGGTGGCGAAACAGCGGCTGGTCTTGCACTCACTGGTAAACTGTATTCTCAATATCCCGAACACAAAGCTTTTGCCGACAGCTGCATAAAAGTCGCTAGAGAAATGTACGACTTCGCAAAATCCATGGCTCAAGGCAAGACCTACAAAAACAACAAGAAAGCCGCTGGCTGGTCTAGCCCCGCTTACAACGGCAACAACGAATTCTACGACGACATGGCGCTCGCTTCTGTCGCGCTCCTTTACGCCACAGGCGAAAAGGCTTACGCCGACGACATGATTCGTACCCGCAACTTGGTTACTGGGCAGGAATACATGGATGGCGCAGGAGCCTTTGCTGGTGGTTGGTTTGTCACCAACGACAAGGGCTTCTTGAAGAACGTAAAGAACACCAGCTGGGCTAACGCTTATGCTTACGCCCTTTATGCCTTGTACAAATTGATTCTCGCCGATAAGAATAAGGCTATAAATGAATTCGGCTTGACAGAATCGGAATGGATCAATGCTGTAGAAGACTGCATTACGAACATGATTTTGAACCTCGAAGATATGTCTGGAAATGGTACGGGTTCCATAGCTTTGCCAAACATTCCTAATGGTCAAGGACCGGCATGGAAGATGAAGGGAGCTTTGACATTTGACCCAACTTGGTACACAATGCAGACCGACCAAACTTGGATTTACAACCGTTACCAGATGGGCAACGTCTTTGAAGTTCTCGCCTATGCCGATGTCGCAAAAGATGTCGAAAAGCTCGGAATAACGCTCCCCATCATGGGTTCTCCAGATTGGAAAGCCGATGAAATGCGCCAGCTTGGTATTAACCAGCTCAACTACATGCTTGGCGTGAACCCGTGGGACGTTTCGTTTATTTTGGGTATTGGCGACAAGAACGACGCCCATCCGCACCACCGCGCAGCGAACCCCGAAGGCAAGAACATGCCGGGCGCAGGCTACAAGTACAATCCGCCAACAGGAGCTCTCTTCGGCGGCGTAACTCCGGGTATGGCAAACTCCTGGGTTCCCGACAATAAGAGCTGGGAAGACTACCACCTTTCTGAAACCTGTATCGATGCTGCAGCAACCTTGGTCAGTGCGGGCATGCTCGCCTCTCAAAAAGTCGATAAGACTCTAGCCCCAGACATCAGCGTTGAAATTCGCTATGTCCATACGGACTCCGCCATTGTCATGGTCAAGCTCACCCAGCGTGGCACAGCAACCATTTCTTATGGCACAACAGAAGGGCAATACACCAAAACCGCCCAAAGCGCAAATCCGGGTATTCAGCATAACATCATCCTCCGTGACTTGCAGCCTGGCACCACTTATTACTTCTACGTCACTGGCGCTAACGCTTACAAGCCTGAAAATACAAAGACTAAATACCTTGTCGATAGCACACAAACACCATTCACCTTTACAACACTCCCCTCGTTCCAAAACGCAAACATTGCAAACGTCACCGTCTGTAACGTGACTTCCGATACAGCAGAAATCATGTGGTACACCCCCAATGGAGCATACGAATCCAAGGTCTATTGGGACACCATTCCGCACTCTGCAGCTTCTGAATTTGCACACAACACTGGAACCGGCAACGCAGACGTTTCTGGAATCCCGACTCAGTTCCACTATGTGAAGATTGGCGGACTCAAAGAAAGAACTACATACTACTTCATGGTCGAAAGCAACGGAGTCTATGCCAACCTCGACGACAACGGCAACTTGCTCAAGTTCACGACCCCCATCACATGGTACGACTTTAGCGTAAGAACTTACCAGTACGAATGGGAAGGCAAGCCTGCCATCAACATGAACATCTTCAACAACGAAGCAAGACCATTCGACAGCCTCACCGTCCGCATGTACATGCGCGGCGACGACGACCTCTATGACGACGTTGCCATCCGTACCGATATTTGCCAAGCATACGACGAAGCCGGCTTCAACAAAGCATGCGACGCCTCGACACTCGCCGTATTGAACGAAGGCTTCCGCCATGTACGTCCGGTCAAGATTGAAGACACCTATGACGAAAAGACAAAGACATGGCAATGGTACTTCCCCATTCCGCTCGGATCGACCGTCATCAAGTCTTCTAGCCGCTTCCGTGTCGATGTTCTTTTTGTGGCACGTATCAGAGCAGTAGGCCAAGACGATCCGCTGGACACGCCTCCGCAAAACAAGAAGTTCTACTGCCGTTCTGGCAACAAGTGGCATTGGATTACCGACATCAACAGCAAGCAGAGCCTTGACGAAAATCCGGGCGACTGGAGCTGGATGCCGCACTCCCGTACAAACAACGAAGAAAAAGACTATCCGGGCATGCCTTGCGAAGAAAAAGACGCTGGCGACATAGACCTCGATGTTGCAGTCGAAAACCCCTACGTTTCAGTTTACCGCAAAGACGAATTTATTTGGGGTTACAGCCCGTCCAAGAAGGAAATGGACACCAAGAGAGCTAATTACAAGATTTCTCTCACCCTCGATCCTCCGTTCAACGTATCCAACGGTTCGCATATCGACATCGACCAGAATGGCCGCACAGTCCACGTTACCGGCAAGGCCCACATTACCGAAGGTGGCTTTATCACGAAGGTCTGGGCAAACGGCGTACAGATTAGCGGCATGGCGTTCTTCGACGGACTGGACAAATGGATTTTGGACGAATCTGGAACAAAGATTATCGCCAAGTACGACATTCCGTCAGACATGTGGGATATCGATATTCCGGTCAAGATGGCTCTTGGCAGCAAGAAGGTGGACCTCACGTTCTTTGCAGGCCCCAACCCCACTTGCGAAGCTTGTACCGAAAACGGCGGCTGCGCGTTTGAGAACAGAACCTACTACATCAACTTCTCGAACGGAGACGCAACGGAAGCAACTCTCGTCCTCAAGGATGCCGCAGGCAACCCCGTTATAAGCCCAGCCAATCCAGAAGGCACGACATTCTTTATCGACGTGATGGACAAGGACAAGATCAAGAGCAAGGCTACATCTGTCAATGTCAAGATCATCAACAGCAAGAAGGACGACGAACTCACCGTGACCTTGGCTGCAGACCCAGCCAACCCCGGACACTTTGTCGGTGGCCCGTTCACGGCACTCAACCATTCCAAAGAATCGAGAAACCAAACCTCTGAAATTTCGTTCTTTGCTGGCGATACCATCCAAGTCGTCTATACAGACCCGGAAGACGAAGATGATATTGCAACGCAGACGTTCTTTGCAGAATCCAAGGTTCCGACACCGCAGATGGTACGTGCCGAAGATACCAACTGCGACAACAAGGCTGACCAGTTGAAGATTAAATTCTCGAACAAGCTAGCCGAAGGATACACGCTGGATAGCATCAGATTCTTTATCGAAGGCATGACCGATACGGTAAAGATGGCTCTGAAGGCAGCAACTTACGCAGACCTAGACGAAGTCATCATTCCGATAGACACAACCCTCGTTCAAAAGAACCCGAGCCCGTCTGGAAAGATTACGACTTACGTAACCGACCACGGCACGCCAACTCCAGAAACGGCTAAGATTACGGATGGCATCTTCCCCACGCTTGAAAGCGTTTCCATCCTCGAAAAGTCGGACAACAACAGCGAATACGATACCGTCATGGTCGCATTCTCTGAACCTGTAATTCTCTCTTCGCAGAGCGAATGGCCGCTCGCCGTCGCAGGCTCCGCTGGCGCACCGACCGTTATCGGCAAGGGAACGACGACGAACAACGGAAAGAGCTGGACATACGTCATCAGCGGAAACGCAAACAACAGCCTCGTCCCGATTGGAGCACAAGCAAGCGCAAGAACTTCGGGTGGTTTCACCATCACAGACCAGAGCTTCAACGCCATCAATCTCGGCTGCAAGCCGTCTGTACCTATAACGCTCATTTCTCGCCCGGTACCTATTTACCATGCTGAAATGATTGACTTGGAAGGCGATGGCATTCCTGACGTTGTCTATATGATGTTCGAAAGAAAGCTCAAGCCTAAAGACGTGTTCGACAGCGTTGTCACCGTTTGGGGCAATCCGGGCATCACACGTTCGTTCATCACCACCGCAGATACGACAGGCGGCACAATCAAGCCTAACGAATCTTACTGGACAATCCGCGATACGACCTCTGCTCCGTTCAAGGTTCAGATTGACTCGGTCACGACAAAGGATTCCGTCAATACATACAGCATTGTCGAAATCAAGATTCCGGCCAACCTGGCCTATCCTTACGGCTCGACAAGCGGCGAAAATGACGGCAACGGAACCGTTTCTCCGCTCAAAGGCATTGCAAACGGATTCTTCGAAACGACATATACCTTGTACGACAAGTGCTCGCCAGTCATTTCTAGCGCCCGCATGATTAAGGGAATTTTGACCGTCAATGTTTCTGAAGTGGTCAACATGCTCGATGCTGGCAAGTACATCCAGCGCGAACGCGACGAATACATTCCGCCCGAAAAGCCGCAGGGCGCTGGAAGAACCTACCTCTTTGTCTATAACGAAAAGGATAACATCGTCCATGCCGGCGACCGCGTCCGCCTTGTTCCGCAAGTACTGGGCGCAGCCTACATCGACAAGAACAACAACGTTCCGACACAGGCAAACCCCTACGTCCGCATCACAGGTGACGACAATGTTCGCTTTACAGTGACACAAACAAATCCTGTAACGACGCCGAGAAACAATGCTTACATCGGTCTCCCGGAAACTGTCAAGAACGACGCATTCCATGCTACCATCGAAATGGGCGGCAAGGACAACTTCTTGAGCGGAAACGGCATGATCATGGGACAAGCCGACACGGCTATCTACTCTACGTCAGGTCCGGAATTCGAAGTTGAAATCACAATGCCGTCGGCCAGCTTCACAACGCACGACGGTCAGCCCATGTATGACTACCGCTTGAATATTGTCATGGATCTCTACGACAACATCGGGCAGTACATCAATACATACAACATTGATATTCCGAAAGAAAACTTCCCTGCAATACGAGGTCTCGTCGATAACGGAACACTCAAGCTCAAGCTCGAATGGGCTGCCAAGGACAACGAAGCCCCTGTCGCAAAGCAGGGCAACAAGATTGGAACTGGAGCCTACATTGCCAAATTCGACTTTACGGCTGAATCGTTCTGCGCAACGCAATTCGACGAATCATCGAACGATTACAAGGCTAGCTGCACAGAAGCAGGAGCCATAACCGAAAGGACTTCGGATAGCAAGACAAAGACATTCGGATTCAAACGAAAGAAATAAAAAGAAAATAGCAGCCACCTGAACTTAACCGTTCAGGCGGCTTATTCACTTTTGGGTTTAGGAGAAGACACAAATATGAAAAAACTATTTACCGCGATTACATTACTTACACTGCTCTGCATGGACCATGCAGCAGCGCAACTCCCGAATATCGACAGGACTTGCACAAACTGCAACCGTCGATACCTTGACTCTTTGAACGTTTATAACAGGCGCCCCATACGCTTGAACCAGAGCGGATTCAGACCGCAAGACTACAAGTACGCTTACGTTGCCGACACAAAAGAAAAAACATTCAAGGTCATCGATGCCAACAGCGGCAAAGAAGTTCCAGGCGGTGGAAACCTCACTTTAATCGGCACATACACAAAGCCCGCGTTCTGGGTAACGGGAGCATTCAACTCCCTCGAAAACCTCTACACGTTCGGCGACTCGACAAGCACCGGAAAAGAAACGCTTTACCGCGCCGACTTTACGACACTTTCGACAACAGGCGAATACTTCCTCATTGTCGGAAACGACACTTCGGCTACATTCCACGTACATCCGTCCATTTACAATTCCATTCTTGAAAATTCTTTGCAGTTCTTTGGAATCCAGCGTTGCGGCAATACGGATTCGCACTTCCACAAGCCCTGCCACCTGAAGGACGGTTCGGCAGTTGGCCACGATTTGACCGGTGGTTGGCATGACTGCGGCGACCACTTCAAAGTTTCAGAAACGCTTGGCTACACGGCTTATGTGCTTTCGATGGTTTATCTCACCTACCCCAACAAGGCCGAAGACCGCTACGGACATTCTTACGCCGACACAGTTTTCACCGATGGTATTCCAGACATTCTCTACGAAGCAAAAATCGGTGCTGACTTTATTCACAAGCTTTACAAAGCCTCTAAAGCCAACGGATTGATTGCTAAAAACGACATGTACCATTCTGTGGGTGTTGACGAAAAAGACCACCAGTTCTGGGACTTGCCCGAACGTCAAGACGCGCAGCCCGAATCCAAAGGCGGCCCTGATCGCGTGGTGCTCACGGGCATTGGAGCAAATACAGCAGGCATGTTTGTTGCTGCCCTTGCAAACGTCGCTACCGGTTACCGCGTATATGACCCGGTCTATGCAGATTCACTCCTCACAGCCGCTAAGGACATTTACAAGAACGTGATGATGCCGTTGTTCGACTACGGTGCCGGAAACGAAATCGGAAAGACTACATCTTTTCCGGGATTCTATACCGGTGGCGGCCCGCGCTATGACGACGGTGCCGCAGCAGCGCTCGCCTTGTGGTATGCAACCAAGGATACGACCTACCGTTACGACCTCTATAAAAACAAGAACATTTTCGACAACGCCACCAACTGCAGGTTCAACATGGACTACTTCCCGGCAGGCTTCCTCGGAAACGTGAGCGGGTTCTCTCCTGGTGGCTGGGCAACAGACTACCAGAACATCCATACCTACGTTCTTTTCGCCTTCCAGAACTTGATTTTGAACAGTGCCGAAAAATCCGCCGAATATGGTCTTACGGACACCGAACGCGATACACTCTCCATGCGCAACATGGCTACGTTCCGCAAGATTTTGAACGACGCGACAAACCAAGGCGACTCTACGGTTCTCGTCAATCCGGGCATTCCTAACGGCGAACCGCACGAAGGTCCGACCGATCTCAAGGTCATCAAGCCCTACAACCTCGTATGGACTAGCTTTGACTGGGGCGTGATCCGCTACAACTTGGGTACCGCCGTTTCTATCTTCTTGATGTACGAACTCACAAAGGATGAACGTTATCTCAAAGTCGCTCTCGACAACATGTATTACGCGCTTGGCGCAAACCCGTGGGACATTTCGCTCTTGATGGGCGCTGGCGACAAGAACCCGCAGCATCCGCATAACCGTTCTGCAAACCCGGACGGATACAATGCAGGAGGCATGCCTTACCAATACAGATGCCCGAAGGGAGCCCTTATGGGTGGCCGCGCTCCGGACATGACACTCATCGAAGACTGGAGCAAATATACCTCTACAGAAACTTGCATCGACTTCTCCGCCCAGTTCCTCTTCCCGGCACAGAGCCTTGCCGAAACGCTCCCGCCCGATAACGAAGGTCCGATCTTCAGCAACATCGTAGGCACTCCGATTACAGATTCCTCTGCGGTCATCAGCTGGGATGCAAACGAAGTCGCTCTAGTAACCGTGTTCTACGATGTAGCACCCAATGCAACTACGGCTAAATCCGTGCAGCAAGACAAAGCGTCCAAGGGAGGCTCCGTAACGCTTACCGGACTTGTTCCGGGACAAACCTATTACTTCTTCCTCGAAGGCATGGACACCAAGAGAAACATCACTACGGACGATAACCACGGTTACTGGTACCAGTTTACCATGACACCAGCCGGCACGACAATCAAGGGTGTTACCATTTGCCAGGTGGATCACCGCAGCGCAAAAATTTACTGGTGGTCAACCGACCGCTTGAACGGCATCGTGAAGTACGGCAAATCCAAAGGCACCTATACCAATTCTACTTCGGCTGAAGGCGGAACGGTCCTATTCCACGAAGCAACCCTCACAGGTCTTGAAGCCGGAACGACCTACTACTTTACCGTTTCTTCTGGCGCGACGACATCCGACGAATACTCGTTTACCACAGAAACACATGCGATTTACGCCGACCTCGATATTTTCGTCAAGCCGAGCGCATTCCAAGACAAAGACAGATGCAATACTTCAAAAGGCTGGAAGAACTGCGGTGTATTCTTTATCGAAATCGACAACAACGACACGACCGATTTTGAAGACTTTGAACTTCGCTTCTACTTAGGCGCAGATGCAAATCTTAGTACGCCCGTCAGCTACAATAGCATGAGCTACGACGGAACCGGCGGCTACGCCGGTAACCCGCAAATTCAATTCGGCCCTAATACCGCAGATGCAACAGGAGCCTATTACCTCCCCATCAATGTCAAGGGCAAGCTCGCCGTTTCAGGAAGAATCATCATCCATATTTACTGGCCCAACGACACTTATGCAAGCTTCAATAACGGGTGGTCGCTTATTCCGCATCAAGGTCAAGATGACCCAGAACAGTTCGAAGGGATT
This sequence comes from uncultured Fibrobacter sp., assembly GCA_947306305.1. Taxonomy (GTDB): domain Bacteria; phylum Fibrobacterota; class Fibrobacteria; order Fibrobacterales; family Fibrobacteraceae; genus Fibrobacter. Next base: position 7,240 of record CAMZGI010000015.1, on the reverse strand, counting down.
GACCTTACTCAGGCTCCGTACTTCACTGGTCGCGAATCCGAACAGCTCGAAACAAATTCTAACGGAACAAGAGTTATCTCCTTTACACGCGACCCCTACGTTCCGGTCTATTACCATGGCAACCATATTTACGGCTACAGCCCGGAACCAGAAAGCGCTCCGATGGTCAACCGCACTGTCGAAACAAAATTCACAAGCCCGTTCGTAAGCCCGATTTACTCTGTCGAAAAGGTCGATCCGCAAACGACCTACGCCGCAACAAGCAAGGTTACACCTTCAGGCCTTCTCGACGCTGTAGAAATGAACAGCAACCCCTACAAGTTTGAATACGTCAACCCGAAGCGTACCGACGAGATTTCCTTCGGCGGCGACACGACACTTGCTTATGGCAACAACTACATGGAATGGGTCTCTTGGCACAACAGAGACGCCAATAAAAAGACTGAAAACAAATATGACTGCGCTTGCGCCGTGGTGCGTACAAACGTCGAAATCGACAGTATCACGAAGCCGCTCGAAAAACGCTACCTCGTATTCGACCGCAGCAACGTCGTGGGTTATAAGGACAAATTTATCGAAGTGGATATTTCGCTCCTCGACAGCAGCCTCACGCTTTACAAGGACGAAAAGAACTTGAACGTGGAACTTTCGAGCGACGACCCGAACGTGCTCTTCTACACCGATCCGACCGCTACGATTCCTGTAACGACCGTGACGCTCTACGATGGCAAGACTACGATTTACGTCAGCTCCAAGGTCGCTGTGACCACGACCATTTACGCAAAGCACGACAAGACCAAAGATCTCGAATACATCCCAGCCACTGCGGCACTCAATATCGAAGAATTGCCGCCATGGCCGATTATTGACGTTGCAAAGCTTGTCGATTTGGACTGCGACCATATTCCAGACGCCATGGACATCAAGCTTTCGTCGGAATACACCGAAAACCAGAAGTTCACTTCGATTACGTTCACCTACGGAAACGAAACTTACACCTCTAGCAGCGTAAAAACGTTGAGCGGTCGTTCTCTCGTCGTGAGCGTCAACGTTCCGAAAGAAATCGTCACCAACGCCACTGGAAAAATTACGCTGACTAGCGATATTCAGGGACAAGTCAAGACTGTTGACGATACTTATTCCGATGGCATTCCGCCAGCACTCTTGTCGGCAACGGTTCTCGAACGCTTGGATACTGCAACGACAGACCACCTTTATTTGCAATTCAGCGAACCCATTTCGGCTCCGGGCACAAACTTCCCGCTCGTTCTTTACAACGCAGACGGTACGACCAAGGCTACAACGCCAACCGTCGTTTCGGCAAAGCTCTACAACGAAGCAAAGAACATTTGGGATTTCGAAATTGCCTTTGACGCTGGCGGAGCTTCGCTCGTGAACGCCGGCATGTGGGGTCAGCTCGACCCTGCCGGAAGCATTACCGACTTGAACGGCAACGGAGTCGCCGGTGTTTGCATGCCAGAAAAGATCCAAATTCTCTTGAAGATTTTGCCGATCCCGATGACCTACGCCGTCATTACAGACAAGTATAAGAACGGCTACGCAAGCCATGTCGATGTGACTTTCGAACGTGCAGTCGATGCAAAGCATATCCCTGAAAAGCTCGAAATCATCTTCGGCATCACGAATCCTGAAACGCTTACGGTCGAAAAGAGCAAGCTCGCTGTCAACGAAAACCTACTTTCGATTGACCTCGAAAAGCCCTTCCAGTTCGGCAACACAGCTGGCACATACGAAGGAGCTCTCCCAGGCGGAAAGATTCTCACCAACGCAGGCCTTGTAACGCAATACCTTGGAACAGGAGCCGCCACCGAAACAAACTCCGTCCTCGCCGAAGACAAGGTGGGCCCGGTCTATGTATCGGCTATAATCAGCCAGACGACATCTGCAGACATTCTGACGATTACCGCAAGCGAACCGCTCATTACCGCAGACACCACGCAGCAATTCTACAGACACATGCGTGCAGACAAGCAGAGCAACGTGTTCAGCGGCGGATTCTCGAACTGGAACTATACGCTAAACCGTTCTGGACTTACCTTCATCTTCATGGGCGACCTCTCTGGTGCAGTCATGGAAGGCGACTTTGTTCGAATGGGTTCTGCAATGACCAGCGCGTTCAAGGATGCTAACGGCAACTACCCAGAAAACGAAGTTCCTTGGGTTTTAGTCAACGGAAACGGCGCTCCCAAGATCAAGTTCGCATTGGATCTTCGCGAAACGATTACCGACGCCAATTCGGAAAAACGCACCAAGGTCGATGTCAAGGAAACAATGCGATTCTATGTCAAGAATCCTTCGAGCAACAAGCTCGACTTGATTCAGGACGGCAAGGTGACCTTGCAGGGAATTGATTCTAGCGACATTGGCGGCGCCATATTCGATTTGAAGCTCGTCGTGCCGCGTGGTACATCCGTTGGCAACGAATGCGCTTGGGATAAGCTCCTCATCAAGTTCAACATTCCGATTTATTCGAACTTGGGAAGCTTCGTGAACCGCTTCAACCAGTCCTTCGAAATCGATCCTAAGCAATACTTGTCACCCAACAACCAAGTCGAATTCGTTATCGAATGGGCTAACAAGTCTCCATCGGGCATCCGCTCTCAGGAAGACAGAGCCGTTGGAACAGGCGCTTACATTTACAAGGCCGAAATCGATGCGACATTCTCGCCGAACATGAACAATCCCGATGTCAAGAACGATGCGAAGATTACTGCAAACTTCTCGACAAAGTCTTCGTTCGAAAAGACAAAGACATTCGGTATAAAGAGAACAAAGTAAGGCTAAAGAAAGGGAAATATGCAAGAGAGCCTATTTACAAACTCGCCCTACATTATTGCGCTATCTATCGTAGCATTGATAATCGTATGCTATTTCCCTATCATGCTTGGCCAAAAGACTTCCGTCAGGCAGCTCCCGAAATCCATCCACCAGCTTGTCATCATCAGCATATTCTGGCAGGCTAGCAGCCTTATTGGCGACATATTCTTTAGCGGCAACGAAATTGTCGCAGACACAAAAGCCTATACGGCAAGGCAGCTCATTTTCGGGATTGCCGCTCTCGGCTGGATTCAACTGGGAAACGCTATCGAGCACACCGCAGAGATTAGCCTCAATCTCAAACGGAAAAGCATATGGAAGCTCATGAATATGCTCGGGACTCTATCCGTAGCCATCTCGACTTACATATTCATCGCAGACCCGACTTTTATTCCGCAGTTCAACATCTTTGGATATAGACCTTTTGCAGACAGACCCGTATTTTACTTGTACATGGTCCTGTTCTGCATTTTTGTCATTCCAAACTTCATCGTTACAGGCTACATTCTTCTCCGCAACATAATGCAGTCCAGCGATACGGCTCTACCCCACCAAGTCAGTATCTACATGCTGTGTTCGTTCACGTTTTTCTCGGCAATCGGCTTGCTTTTTGACTTTATCATTCCCATAGCAACCAAATTCAATAATTATGATCAATTCCTCAAATGGTCGCAGTTCATCTCGGTTTTCCTCGCCATTCTTTCAGGGCAATACTTCACGTCGGTATCGTTCAAGAACAAAAGCACATCTTGGTTTTTGAACAAGCTTAAGGAAAAAATGACGGACGGCTTGCTATACTACAACTATAAAGGCGAAATCGGATTAGCAAACTCGGCTGCGCTCAGCATTTTGCACACCACGCAAGAAGTTCTCTACAAAAAGAAAATCACAGCCATTTTCCCGCAAATTACAGACCCATCACGCGAAGCCGTTTACAATAAAATAAAAATTAAGATTAACAACGAAGATCATATCTTTAACGCTTCGGTATTCCAAATCCGCCAATCATTAACAACAAACTATAACGTTCTATTCTTTAGCGACGTTTCTAACACGCTGCATTTCCAGCAAATCATCAAGACCCGCGACGAGCAGTTCAGGGAATACCAGCTTGACCAAATCCGCTACCAGGAACGCCTGAACATTTGGAAAAAGAAAGTCGATGAAAGCAAGAGCTTTTTGGATACGCTTATAAGCACGCTCCCCTTCCGCTTCTGGTACAAGAACGAGCAGGGCGTGTTCATGACGCAAAACCAGAACGACATCAAGAACCGCGGAAACCTATTGCAGACTTCGGAACCCGACGACAAGATCCTTCCCCAAGAACTTCTCGCCAGAAACGAAGGCGAACCGCAAACATTCATCTCTTACGAACGAATTAAAAATCCCTCCGGCAACCTTTTTGACGACAACGTAGAAATCCTATCGCAAGAGGAATACAACAAGGCTGTCCGAGAAGGCAAAGGGAAAGACATCCTCATTTTCGACAACATGTTCATCCCGATTATTGCACCAAGAAAACCGTACAAGATAATCGGCATCAAGATCGACATCACCAAAGAAAAGCGTCTTGAAAAAGAACGCGATATGTTGCAAGAACAAAAGCACATCCACTCCAGGCTCGAAGAACTGGGCACCATCTGCGGCGGTTTCGCCCACGACTACAACAACATTCTCGGCTCCCAGCTCGGGTTCTGCGATTTGGCGCTCGAAGTGCTCGACAAGGACAGTCCAGCATACATGTTCATTCAAGAAGCGAGAAAGGCGGCCAGCCGCGGCAAAGTTTCGTTGGAAGAGCTTCTGAACACCCTCCGCGGAAAAACAGCTGCAACCGATGTTTCTACCGAATTCGCGCCCTATATGATTATCGACGACGTGGTGAAGAAGCTTTGGATTACGCTCCCGCCTAACGTCCAAGTTAAGGCAGACACGTTAGACAAGGACATCCGCATCGTCGGAAGCGCAGCCTCGCTCGACCGCATCATCAGCAACTTGGCGAACAACGCCATCTTTGCCATGAAGGAAAACGGCGGCACGCTTACCATCTCTTTAAAAAGAGAAGAGCTCAAGGAAGCGCTTATCACGCCTTACGCTCCACAAATCGAAGCGGGCGTTTATGCAAAAATTACAGTCGAGGATACAGGCTCCGGAATGGACACAGCCACCCTCGAACGCATCTTTTCACCGTTCTTTACCACAAAAGCGCCTGGCGAAGGCCTTGGTTTGGGGCTCTCTTCGGCACTTAGACTGCTAAAAGAGGGCAATGCAGGCTATACTGTACAGACAACTTTGGGCGAAGGAACTATTTTTAATCTATATTGGCCTATAAGAAACGAGAAAATGGAGGCTTAATGTCTACAATACTCATTATTGACGACGACGCTCAACTCAACCTCATGTTGAAGTCCGCATTTGAATTGAAAGGTTATACTGTCGATACAGCTTGCAACGGGATACAAGCCAAGTCGCTGTATCAGAAGAGTTCTTACGATGTGATCATCACCGACATCATCATGCCGGAAGGTGACGGTTTTGAAGTGATTCTTGATCTCCGTCGCATGGGCATGAGCGACCGCACCATTGCGATCAGTGGTGGTGGACGAACCTCAGCAGAAGATTACCTTGTCACGGCACAACACTTCAACGTTGCAGCGGTCTTCAACAAGCCGTTGGATTTGCCGTTGCTCCGCAACAAAGTGGACGAGATTATCAAAGCACATTCGTAATCGCATACATGATGAATATCCTGATCGCTGATTCTGATCGGAAATTTGTCGATGAGCTACAACGCAACTGGTCTGTTGCCGGAACGAACCTCCTAGTCTGCTCCGACGAGAAGACCCTGATGCCGCTTGTAAAAAAGGCATCGATAGACCTCGTGTTTATCGAGGTTCCTTTTTTAATGCTCGACAATATGGATATGATCAGCTACTTGAAAGAATGCCAGCCGGGGATTGAAATCTTTGTGCTGTGCGACGACCGCAACTGGCAAGGAGCAGCCAGTGCTATAACTCGCGGTGCAAGTAGCTTTTTGAAGAAGCCGGTGACGATATCACTTCTGGAAAGGACTGCGAGCAAGGTTCAAGCCCAACAGCAAAACAAGTCCAACACGCAGCTCATGGAGAACCAAGTGTTGGATAGCCTTCTCGGCGACACGCCCGAGATGCGAAAAATTTTAAAGACTGTATATAAAGTAGCCCCCACCAACAGCACTTTGCTTATAACCGGCGAGTCTGGTTCGGGCAAGGAATTTTTGGCCAATATAGTCCACCGCTATAGCAAGCGCGCGAACGAACCATTTGTGCCAGTCAACTGCGGCGCCATCCCCGAAAATCTTGTCGAGAGCGAACTCTTTGGAAGCAAGAAGGGATCTTACACAGGTTCTACCGCAGATAAAAAAGGTCTCTTTGAATCCGCCAATGGCGGTACGCTCTTTCTCGATGAAGTTGGCGAGCTCTCACTGGCAACCCAGGTCAAACTTCTACGTTTCTTACAAAGTCATGAAATCAGGCGTGTGGGCGAAACCGAAGCCCGCTATTTGGACATCCGCATTATTGCAGCCACAAACCGCGATTTGCAACAATCCATGCACGAAGGTCGCTTCCGCGAAGACCTTTACTACCGCTTGAACACATTCCATTTGCAGCTTCCGCCTCTTAGAGACAGAAAGCCTGTCATCCCGAATTTAATTCGTTACTTTATCTTAAAAAATAAAGAAGCGCAGGGCAAGGACATTCATGACTTGGAACCAGCCGCTCTTTACGCTTTGACCAAATACCCCTACCCCGGCAACATCCGTGAACTCGAAAACATCATGGAACATGCCATCGTGCTTTCGGAAGGCGGAGTCATCAAGCTGGAAGACCTGCCCGAAAATGTGCAAGTCGAGGCTAGGGAAAAGACGGTCGCAATACCGCACATCAAAGATAGCGGGAACGAAGTTCAAAGCGAAAATGTTGTTCGCAACGGTATTGTCAATGACAGCGAAGAAGAAATCGAATCGCCGATAAAGCCCATCAACTTTGCACCAGTTACAGGCAAAACAGATAGCGCCGGACTTATAACGCACAACCCAACAAAGTATCTGACGCACAATCCAGAACCCGTCGAAGAAGAAATTCTTTCGCTCGAAGAAGTGGAACGTAGGCATATTCTGCACGCCTTGAGCATTTGCAAAGGCAACAAGACTGAAGTCTGCAAAAAGCTCGGCATTAGCCGCGCTACGCTTTGGAGAAAGCTGAAGGAATTGAAGATCGAGATGGATGGCGGCGAGGAATAGTAACTAGAACTTAGTTACTAGTTACTAGTTAATAGTTAATAGTTACTAGAAGAATCTTGAAGAAAAATCTAGTAACTAGCAACTCCAAACTTGGAACTGTTGCGAAGCAACCTCAGTAACTAG
>CAMZGI010000014.1 GCA_947306305.1 uncultured Fibrobacter sp. | reverse complement strand
CTCCTTAATCTTTTGAGTGAAAGTTAGAAAAAATAATGGAGATTCCGGCTCGGAGACCGGAATGACGTATAAAAAAAGACCGGAATGACGTGTAAAAAAAGACCCCGGAATAAATCCGGGGTGACTTGTTAAAAAACAAGAATGATATGGTTATTACTTGCCATACTTGGAGTCAATCTTATACTTTGCAGTATTTCTTGCACCAGCCTTCTTCAAAGCCTTGATTAAACGAGTGTAGCCTTCGTTCGTAGCCCAGTCGAGCACAGAATAGCCCTGACCGCACTTGGCGTTCACATCAGCACCCTTGCTCATGAGGAACATCATAGCGTCGTAGTTGCCATTCTTGACAGCCCAATGAATCGGCAAATAACCATCCGGGCTGCGGCTTTCAAGCGGAGCGCCTGCGTTAGCAAGGAGTTCGAGCATGTCGGCCTTGCCGGTCTTTGCTGCGATTAGCACTGCAGTACCAAAGTTCTGCGGATCAACACCTTCTTTCTTCAACTGCACGAGGAGGCGTTCCACCACGTCCTTGTTGCCCATCTGGACTGCGTTATCGAGAACCTGTTCGCCGTTGCCGTTCTGGACGTTAGCCTTAGCGCCGTGAGCAAACAAATAATCGAGCACCATGAGGTTGCCCTTGTTTGCAGCAATAGCGACAGCGTTGTTGCCGTTGTCTGCAGGCTGGTCAATTTCGAAAGAAGCTTGGAGGAAGAGAGTCATCTTGGCGGTATCGCTGTTAACCGCGTAAGAGACAAACTGATTCGGCGTAAAGCCAATCTGCTTTTTCGTCAAATATCTGCGGACAGACTGCGGATCGTTCGGGTCCATGGTTTCTTCACAACCAGTCAAAGAAAAAATGAGACCTGCGGCACAGAGAGCCAAGAGTTTCTTTTTCATATTATGCTCCAATGATTTTTTGATTTTCAAGTCTAAAACTACACAATTTTTTTCAATTTATTCATAAGAAAAAAGGAATTTACACATTTTTCAAATAAAAATCCCTATTTTCTTTTCTTCTTTAACGTCCTAATTTTCAATTTTTCGCCAATTTTAATCTTAGTGTCCTTGAGTCCGTTCCACTTGACAATATCTTCAATAGACACGCCATACTGGCGAGAAATGTCCCAAAGGCCTTCGCCTCTTTTGACAACGTGAGTGATTTCTTCCATTTTGGGAGAGCTGGACGAAGACGCCGTTCCCGGAATTTTCAGCTTTTGCCCCACCAGAAGGTTCGAATTTGCGCTCATGTTGTTCATTTCGCGAATCGTGCTGATATTTGTAGAGAATTTCTTTGCAATCGAATACAAATTGTCGCCCGACACTACCGTATAAATGATCGTCGTATTCTTGGCGGACTTTTTAGACGATTTGGCAGACTTGCTATTTACTTCGGATTCTTCTATGACCTTGGCTGGGTCGGTGCTATTGACTTCGTCATTGACACCCGACATTTTACGCGGCGGACGGACATAAGTCGGTATCGAAAGCGAATCGCCAACAGTCAAGCGTTTTGTGAAGCCCTTGTTCGCCTGCAACAACAGGAATACGGGAACTTTATACCGCTTTGCAATCTTTGCATAGGTATCCCCTGCCTGAACAATGTATTTTTCGCCCTTCTTGAGCGGCACATTCTGCTGCACAAAAGTCGAAGGCTTCAAATCGGGCTTGGACACGTAAATCGTATCGCCGTACTTCACGTTCGAAGACGGATCGATATTGTTCCAAACACGGAGCGATTCCTGCGAAATGCCAAAACGGCGAGAGATAAAGCCCAAATTGTCGCCCAGCTGGACAATGTAAGTGCGAACCTTCGAGGGCTTTTTGCCCGTCGAACGACGCGGAGTGACCTTAATCGGGATAAGGAGCGTACGACCTGCCTTAAGCTTCGTGTTGCGTCTCATTTCGTTTGCACGTAGAATTTCGGACGTGCGGACGCCATACATTTGCGCAATATTCCCAAGCGATTCGCCCTTGCGGACTTTGTGCTGTTTCCAGCTCGAAAAGCCGTTCTTTTCCATGCGGTCGTAGTTTTCGACAAATGCAGAACGCGTACCCACCGGCAAGCGGAGCAAGTAAGCGTCTCTGTTGGGCGGAGTGCACCACATCGAAAGTTCCATGTTCAACGTGCGGAGCGTATCTTCGGGGACTTTCAAGAACTTTGCAATTTCGTCGAGCGAGAACGAATCAAACACGGTGACCGTATCGAAAGCAGGAAGATGTTGCTTAGTCACCTCGACATCGTAATGTTCAGGGAAATGACCTATCACCATCGCCGCCAAAATTCGCGGAACGTAATGCATGGTTTCTTGCGGGAGCTGCAAATCCCAATACGTTACAGGACGGTTCCCCCACGTAGAATCGGCTTGCTTTTCTTTGAGCAAACGGCGGATTCGGCCTTCACCACAGTTGTAAGCCGCCATCGACAAAAGCCAATCGCCAAATTCTTCGTACAAGCTAGAGAGGTAATTCAAAGCCGCATCGGTCGCGAGTTCAGGATTGCGACGCATATCGACCCAAAAATCGACTTCGAGCCCGTAGCGGATACCCGTTTCGGGGATAAACTGCCACATACCCCCCGCTTTAGCGCGGCTATAAGCCTTCACGTTAAAGCCCGATTCCACCAAAGCAAGGTAAATCAAATCTCGCGGCATGCGTTTTTGAGCGAGCTTCGCGTAAATCAACGAATCATAAGCCGTCTTGCGAGTGAGCGACCTCGTGATAAAGCCACGCGCGGTCGTCGTCATGTAGTAAATCTCTTGCATGACGCGCTCGTTAAAGCGAATCGGGAGCGTAAACCGCCCTGCATCCACCGTATCCAAGAAATTCTCGATGACGCGAATCGAAGCGCTGTCCGCCATATTCTCGTCGTAGGCATCCACGCCGTCAATCGAAAGGCTATCTACAAAAGACGAATCTCCATTATCGTTAGAAAGGTTCGGGTAAACATCTTCCAACGCTTCGACAATGCGAAGCGGCATCTGCATTTTGTAAAGGGAATCTTCGGAACTAGTCAAGCGGCTCTTAGTAGAGTCGTACTTTTCGGTCACAAGCAAACGCAACGATTCTTCGAGGTAATGCTTAGAAACCGCCCATTCGTGGTTTTCGATAGCCTGCAAACCATACTGGTAATAGACCCAAGAGGGCCTAGAGGAATCACCAACAACAACCATTGAAGAACTTGATGTTGGCACGTCAATAGAAACCTTCTCCGCTTGGATAGGTTCTCCCTGATATGACGAAGCGACTTTAGCCTGCTTTGACGCGCAAGACGAGAGCATCAAAACTGCGCAAGCAAAGCCTATTCCAATTAGTTTATGCGACCATATCACTGATCAAAATCCATGTCCTCGCCGTAGTCAGACCAAATGGGGTTACGGCCAAAGGATGGCTTGTCAAAATCGACTTCTTCGTCAACTTCTTCTTCGGGAAGTTCTTCTTCTTCCTTGTTCAAATCGTCTTCTTCGCCCAAAAAGGACGGATCCGGCGTATCATCAAAACTATCACTCTTAGGACGGCGGCCACAATAGAAAGCAATGCTCATATACACGATCCTCCAGGTTATTGCATCAATCTATTCATTCCATACAAGATGACACCGCACATTACCACAGCAGCGACAATTTGCAGGATAATGATTACCCTGTTCACCTTGTACGCCTTCTGCGACTTTCTATGCCATGATGGCAATTTGTTTGCGGAGTCCATCTTTCTCACTTCGGAAGTGAAATATATACATAAATTTGTAAATGCAAACAGATAATCGTAAAAAATGTCTAAATTCTTTACAGAAAAATGAAACAATTTCTGCTAACCCTTCTCCTTTGTGCAGTTTTTTTGTTTGCACAGTCAGGATTTTCCGCCAACACAAGCGGAATCCACGTTCCCGGTGCCCGATTACGCACTCCTGGCGAGCTTTTCGTCATGGGCGGTTTTGAAATGGCGAGCAGCAACAAGACCATCAGCATCGAAGGACATATTGTTGACGAAAACGGCACAGAGAAAGAGCTGGACAAGAACACGCCCTCCAACTCCATCTTAGGCTATGTGGGTTACGGGCTTTTAAAGAACTTGGAACTCGGGTTAAACTTGAACTTCCACTACGACGGAAACGCAGCCGACACCAAGCTCAAGGGACTTGGCTTTGGAGACCTGGGACTCTTGGTTAAAGGCGGACTCCCGAACCAAAAGATTAAAGACGTGGTACATGTTTCTGCAGCTTTGGAACTGTTCATCCCCACGGGTACAAACGAAAAAGGCATGCGTCCAAGGCACCTCTGGTACATCCATGAAGACAACATCACGCATGCGTATTCTGCGGCGGACTTTGCAATCGCAGGGCTTTTCTATTTGACAATAAACTTTAACAAGTACGTTATTTGGAACAACTACGCGGGCTACTTGAGGACTATTGAAAACGGAGAAAACATCTTTATCTGGGGGTCGGGGTTAAACCTGTTCCACTACGAATGGGTTTCGCTTGTTCTTGAAGCTTCGGGCGAAACGAGCATCCGTTCGTCAGACATTATGCGTGGGTTCTTGAATGACCAGTTGAAGTTCTCGCCGGGATTAAAAATCAGGCTCCCCAAGAGGACAACGCTTAGCATAGCAGCCGACCTCGGCATGGATCTCTTTAGAAAAAGAAAGATTCATCGCGGTCATAAAGTTACCGTCGAAAACGACGGGCACCAGTATTCTTACACCGTTCCCGGAAGCCCGCACTTAGCGGCAACGATCAAGCTAAGTCGAACGTTCGACCTCAGTTGGACAGACAGCGATGGCGACGGAGTCGAAGACCGCAGGGACTTGTGCCCGAAGTCCAATCTTGCATACAAAGTAGATAAACGTGGATGCACCGTCGATAGCGACAACGACGGCATTAAAGATGATTTGGACAAATGCCCGAACACGCCCGCCGAAGTCTTAGTCAATAAAGAGGGATGCCCCGAAGACTTTGACAACGACGGAGTCCCGAACTACCTCGACAAATGCCCAGAATCAAAACCGGGCGAACTGATTGACGACGAAGGCTGCATGCTCGATGCAGACAAGGACGGCATTCACGACGGAATAGACAAATGCCCAGAAACGCCAGCAGGCAAGCCAATCGACGAAAAAGGCTGCCTTTTAGACAGCGACGAAGACGGCGTTTTGGACTCGGTCGATGCATGCTTGAACTCGCCAGTCGGACTAGCCGTTGACTCTAACGGCTGCAACCATGACCAAGACAAGGACGGTGTTCCAGACGAATGGGACAAGTGCCCAGAAAGCGCGCCCTACGAAATCGTGAACATCTACGGATGCCCGATAGATTCTGACGAAGATGGCGTTCCCGACTTTATGGACCAATGCGAAAACACGCCCACCGGCGCGATTGTCGATAGCGTGGGCTGCCGCAAAGACGGCGACTTCGACGGAGTTTATGACGAGGAAGACAAATGCCCGAACACGCCCGAAGATGCACCCGTCGATAACAAGGGATGCCCGCTAGACTCTGACCATGACGGCATTTACGATTACATGGACAACTGCCCGAACACGCTCGAACGAACCGAAGTCGATGAAAACGGCTGCCCCGTCCGCGAAAAGCTTAATTTGGACAAAATTGCAAGACGAGTGCAGTTCCACAAAGGATCGGATATTCCGCTGAATTCTTCTTACACGGCTATGAGCGACGTGATTTCGATTATGCGGCACAACAAAGCTATCGCGATTGAAATCCAGTGCAGCGTTTTTTCGGGCGAAGCCATGAACCCGCAAGCTCTTTCGGATGCAAGAGTCCAAGTGATTTACGATTATCTTGTGAACAAAGGAATTAGCGAAGAACGCTTAAAAGCGACTGGCTTTGGATTGCACTTGCCGCAAAACGAACGTGGGCATGCAAAACTGAACCCCGTCGGAGTAAGGTTCTTGCCGCACAATATCGTTGAAAAATAATTATCGGTCAGCTATTCTTTTTTATTGAACAGCATCGCAATTACAAGACCGACCACAACGTAAAGGCTTACTGCAGAAAATAGCCCTAGAATTTCTGAACCCGAAAGAGCCTCCACCTTGATGTAAAGGAGGACGGATAGGGGCATGGCGAGTAAAAAGAGGATTCCGGGGATTTTCTGTTTCATGGTTATAAAATAGAAAAAGCCGCGTAAAGCGGCTTGGAGATGGCGGATCAAGTCCGCCATGACGTTTTCCTTATCGCTCACGGCTCACAGCTACTTCACGGTAATCTGGTACTTCTTGTCGCCAGCGTTGACTTGGTAGTAGCCCTTGAATCCACGGAACTTGGCTTCGCCATTTTCGTCGGCAATAGCGTAGAGGTCGGTGGTCCAGACCTTGTGCCACAAGTCATAGACACGCTTTGCAGCGGGCTTTTCGCGACCATCGGAAGCGATCATGCCGCCGTTCTTGACCCAGTGACGATTGTCCCAGAAGCCCCAAAGCACGATACCGTTCACAGCCGGATGGCTAAACGCCGTACGGATGAAGGTTTCGAATTTTTCAGCCTGGACTTCTTCGGTGTCGTTCATGCCAGCTTGCCAGTCGCCCACGTCAAATTCCGTGACCTTGATCGGGAGGCCAAGAGAAGCGAGCTTGTCGAGACGGGTCTTGATGAGTCCTGGAATCACCGGACGGAGGCCAAAGTGACACTGCACGCCGATGCCCATCACCGGCACCTTGCGGTCGAGCATGCCCTTGATCAAGCTGTAGTAGCGGTCCGTTTCGCCTGCTGCAACAACGTTGTAATCGTTGATGTAAAGGATGGCCTTCGGATCTGCCTTGTGCGCCCATACGAAAGCACTGTCGAGGATTCCCCAGCCGCACTTGTTGAACGTCCAAGATTCGTGAATCGGTTCGTTCCACACGTCATATTCCGTAATCTTGCCCTTGTATTCCTTGAGGTCGCGATTGATGCGGGCCTTGAGCTTTTCGGCCATTTCTTCGCAACTACCCTTGTTGCTGTAGTGCTTGTCGAAACCGTAGCCTTGGTGGCTCCACATGAGCGCATGACCGCGGAGTTTCCAATGATTCTGGGCCGTGAAGTCCGTGTATTCCTTCATTTCTTCACGCTTGATTTTGCCCTTCTTCGGTTCGTATTCCGGCCACTTGAACTGATTTTCGGAAACGCCATGCCAGAAGTATTTCTTGGCGGCATTGCGATACCAATTTTCAGTGCTGTCCTTGGTATCGTAAAGAGCAAGTGCCGTACCGAACGGGAAAGAATGACGCAACAGTTTTACATGAACCTTTTCGCCCGGATTCGCCTTGATCACGAAATCGGCTTTGCGGAGGCTATCAATGCGAGCGTCAGCGGCGTTGTACCATGCCGGGTCCGACATTTCGTCCATCTTTTCCACTTCGACATCGTCGAGCTGAATCCAGCCCTTCTTTAAGCCAATCTGGAACGTGATGTTGTTGAGACCGTAACCTTTCTGGTCGGCAAGGAAAATCATTTCGTAGGTTTTCCATTTGTCCGTCAAATCGAACGAAGCACTTTCTTTTTGGCGGTAGTCTGGAGGCCCGCCCTGCACCACCGAGTTAATCGGCATGTTGCCTTTTGCCTTGAACGTGAGCTTGTAAAAGCCGGAATCTGCAAGCCACTTGGGCGGCTGGAGCTGCAAGCCCCACCACGGATTAGGGAGTTCCTTCACCACGACCTTCGCACCCTGAGAACCGTCAACGCCAAGCCCTTGCACCGCAATTTGCGATTCGACAACAGCTGGACCATCAGGATTGTTCCACAGATACCAGCCGCCATCGCCATATTCCATATTGCCATTGCTCACGTCCGCCAGCGAAGGTGCTGCAAGAACGAATGCCATTGTCGCTGCAAAGGCAAGAGCCTTTTGTCTTTTCACAAATTTCATGAATGTTCCTCAGGTTTTGTTTACGCTGTAAATATATACTTGAACCTGAAAAACTGCGAGCCTAAAAGACGCGTTTTACGCCACTAAAACGCGAACATGGTAAAATGTGTAGCAAGTGTATTGGTGAGACGAGAGGCGGCGAAGCCGCAGTTACTAGTTACTAGAACTTAGAGCTTAGAACTTAGTTGGCAGAAAAAATTCCATTTTCTCAATTTGGCAATGTCGCGTTCTGCGGTTCTCTGTATGGTTGGAATCTTTTCCGACATCTTTTTCTCGCTCATATTCGTTGACGATATAATCGGGACCGTTTTCCTACGGGTTCACACGCCTAATCCTTGATACAACGAACAGAAAGACCTTCGTTCACGTTACCGTCGCCAAGGCTTGCAGCACCGCTATTAGACTTCAAGGTCATGATGGACGAACCCACAACACTTCCAGTACACCAGAAGTATGTACTACCACCTGGAGTAAACAAGACTGTGACACCCCCCACTAGATTCTAAACCAGCAGGCAAAGCCGAGAATGAATATGCATAAATGCAAAAAAATGTCACCCTACTAATATAGGATGACACACAAAGCCAAGGTAACAGAAAAAAAATTCTTACAGCATTCCTGCCTACTGTTTACTAACCACTGCCTACTAACCTACATCCAGCCGCGGTCAGACGTACCAGAAATACCACGAATCTTAAGATCAAAGTCATCGCGGTTCGTCGCAGCATTCATCGCCACTTCGAGCGAAATTTGCTCGTTCTGGTAGAGTTCCAAAAGGGCTTGGTCGAACGTTTGGCTATGATACTGAATATGGCCTTCAGCAACCGCCTGTTCCACCATGTCAATCTTATCCTTATCCTGGATATATTCCTTGATGGCACCCGTGTTCACGAGAATCTCGGCAGCCGGCACACGGCCCTTGCCATCCTTGGTCGGCAAAAGACGGAGCGAAATAATTCCAGCCAAAACTTCTGCGAGCAACAAGCGGACTTCGTCATGCTGGTGCGGCGGATACATCGAAAGCACACGGTGAATGGTTTCAACGGCATTCGTCGTATGGATGGTCGCAAAGACCATGTGGCCCGTATCGGCTGCGGTAAGCGCAATCTGCATCGTTTCGAGGTCACGGATTTCGCCCACGAGGAGCACGTCCGGGTCCTGACGAAGCGCTGCACGCAGCGCGTTCGCGTAAGAAAGCGTATCCACGCCAATTTCACGTTGCGAAATAATGGCTACGTTGTCTTTATAAAGGTATTCGATCGGGTCTTCGACCGTGATGACGTTCACCGATTCTTTCTGATTGATGTAGTCAATCATCGAAGCGAGCGTCGTCGATTTTCCAGAACCCGTCGTTCCCGTGACAAGCACAAGACCGCGTTTAGTCAGAGCCATTTCGCGGATGATTTCGGGCAAATGAAGTTCTTCGAACGGCGGAATGGTCGCCTTGATATGACGAATCACGATAGCAATCGTTCCACGCTGGCGGAACACGTTCACACGGAAACGGCCCATGTCGCGAGCGCCCACAGCAAAGTCGCATTCCTTGTTCGCTTCAAAGCGCTGCTTTTGGTCGCGGTTCATGATATCGTCCAAGAACGAATCCATCATGACGCTATCAATTTTCGTGTCAAAAATTCGCTGCAACGCGCCGTTAATGCGGTAAACAGGCGGCACACCAACACGAAGATGCAAGTCGGACGCCTTGCGGTTCACCATTTCACGCAAGAGCTGTTCAATACGAAGTTCAGCCATTTAGTTTTCTCCAAACTTTTCGTGGCAAAGCTTTTTGACTTCTTCCAACCGCGATTTGATTTCGGCATCGTTCGGATTTTTCTTAGCGAGATCCGAATAAATTTCTAATGCCTTGTTGTAAACGCCCTGTTCCATGTAGATGTCCGCAAGCGTGCGGGTATTCAGACTGTCGTCCAAATCAGTTGCGCCACGAGAAAGCGGAGCATCTGCGTTATTGACAAGACTTGCAGAAACTTCGTCATCGGAATCACCAGACATCAAATAGTCAACGCCCTTGTTGCTCGGAGCATCGGCTTCAGACAAAGAATCGTCTTCGTCAAACAAGCCCTTGAACGCATTCGAGACTTCAGAACCCAGCGAATCGAGTTCTGCAGACGGAACGTCGGCAGGTTCTTCGACCGGAGCATTTTCAACTGGAGTTTCTGCAACGGGTTCAGCAGTTTGCTCTGCGACAGATTCTACAGAAGTTTGTTCTTCTGCAACTTGTTCAACAATAGTTTGTTCTATAGGCTGTTCATTGGATTGCTCAGAAGATTCCCTAGCGATAAAATCAGAAGCCGATTCAAGAACAAAGTCATCGTCAGAATCGTTAGTTTGTCCCAAAGAAGGTTCTTCAAGTTCCGCTTTTTCTACAGGAGCAGATTCGGTTACAATATTTTCTTCGATTTCTGCACTTGTTGATTCTTGGCTGGGAGCTTCATCAACTGGAGCTTCCTTCTTTTCTTCGGTCAAAGGCTCGTCTTCGTCGCCGAACATGGAGGCAAACGCGCCACCCATTTCCTTCGCGAGGTTGTCTTCAGCCGGAGTTTCTTCTACAGCCGCAGGCACTTCTTCTTCAACGGGAGCTTCTTCAACAGCCGCAGGTGTTTCTTCTTCAATCGAAGTTTCAGCGACAACATCTTCTGCGGGAGCTTCCTCAGTAGCATTTTCTTCAACTGGAGTTTCTTCTACAGTTTCAGAAGTTGCAGCCGTTTTTTCATCATCACCGAAGAGTGCGTCAAAAGCACCATCAACGCTTACAGACAAATCTTCCGAAATGCCTTTCTTTTCTGAGCTTTCTGTTTCAGCTGGAGCTTCTTCGGACGGAGTGATATCCAAGACATCTTCTTCTTTAAGCAAGTCTTCGGCATCCGAGAAATCCATGTGCATCGTAGGAATCACGCCAGATGGCGCAGCAGCCGGTTCTTCCAAAGTCAATTCATCTTCTTTGTCCAAACTCAGTTCAGAATCGTCTATCGACGGCAAATCCTCGGCATCCGAGAAATCCATGTGCGTCGAAGGAATTACACCAGAAGTTGATGCAGCAGATTCATCTTGCGGAACTTCATTTATCTGTTCCGTCGGCTCCATTTCTGTTTCGGCAACTTCAGTTTGTTCATTTTCTACAGGTTCGGTCAATTCCGTTTCTGTAGATTCCAAAGGTTCCAGTTCAAGGTCGTCAGACTCTTTTTCAGCCGGTTCAAGTTCTAAGGACTCTTCAGCTTCCGACGGAGATTCGTTCAAACTAAATTCCGCATCCGCAGATTTTTCGAACAAGCTTCCAAAGCTCTCCACGGATTCTGCGGCTTGCGGTTCAGCAACTTGAGATTCAGCAGACTGCTGTTCAGATTCCTGAGGTTCAGACGGCTCCAATTCCAAAGAATCCAGAGTTTCAGAAGATTCAGGAACTTCAGCGGTTTCAGAAATTTCAGCAGATTCTAAAGTGGAATCCAAAGCGGAATCCGAAACATTTTCTTCGGCAACTTCAAGAGCCGGTTCGTCCAAAGACAAATTATCTTCGGGCAAATCTTCAAGTTTTTCTTCGGATTTTTCTTCGACCTGACCTTCAACCTGTTCTTCTAATTTTTCTTCGGGGAGTTCGTCATCACCGAGCAAAGAAGAGAAAGCGTCGTCAATATTTGTTTCTTCGGCGTTGGATTCATCCGATTCGTTCAAGCTGAATTCTGCATCCGCAGACTTTTCAAACAGACCACCCTCAGACTCTTCTGCAGGGGTGTCGTCCACCTGAGCATCAATTGATTCTAGCGAAGCGTCATCAGCAGCCTTCGGGAATTCCATGTGCGAGAACGGAGAATCGTTTGTTTCAGATTCCGAGCCATATTCAGAATCATCGAGGTCGTCATCGCCACCCAAAATATCCGAAATAGCAGAAGACACTTCGGACGTGTTCAGCATGTGGCCATCGAAACTTACATCCTGACCATCGACAAATTGTTCGGCATTTTCGCCCGTAGCCGTAGCTAGAGAACTGCGCAAAGCGTCCATCGCGGAGCTGTCTTCTTCGTCCGCATTCGGGAGCGAAGCCGCGAGATTCGCAAAGACATCGTCTTCTGGATTCACCTCATCCGTTTCATCAACGTCCATCGTGAACGAGCTGTCGTCCATCGGCGGAGCCATCAACTCGGTCTGCTCTTCTGGGAGCATATCGTATTCGTCTTTCCAGAACGGATCCAGCGGATCCATGTCATGAACGCGGCGGAAGCATGCGTTACGCTCGGCAATCTTGCCAAGTTTATCGTAAGACTCGCCCATTCTTTTGTGTGCGGACAAGCAGAACGGATCCTTAGAAAGAACCTTCTTGTACTCCGTGACGCTCCCAGCAAAATCCTGCATAGAGGCAAGAATTTTTGCACGAACCAACATAGCCGGAACATCGGACGGAAAAGCGGCGAGAGCTTCATCTACGGTCTTCAAGGCGACTTCCAAGTCGCCAGCGGTTCGTTCCATGTCGGCAAGCCACGCTAAAGCCTGAGAGCGCCCTTTATTTTTCTTTATAACCTTTTTCAAGGAATCCAACGTAACAGCCATCATTTCTCCAATGGAAGAAGAATAGCTTCATCCGCCAAAAGTACAGGAATCCCCTCGCGAACAGGATAGAGGCGAGCTCCATCGGGAGTCACAAGGGCTTCAGTTAAAACTTCAGTTACACTTTCACCAGCAACGTTCTTTACAGAACCTGCTTGAATTGCATTGTTCACAAGGGCAAGGCTATCCGCATCGGCCAAAGAAAGAGGTTGGCGGGTTTCGGGACAGCAAAGAATACTTAACAATTTAGAATCGAGCATAAGACCTTTTTAATCTGTTATTTCATCAAAAAAATAACATCATTTTTACAAAAAGGACAGCCTTAACGCAGATATTTGAGGTTTACAAGGGCAAAATTGCCGTTTTTTCCGTTTCCGATAAGCAAATACACGCACATGCCCAGTTTATCGAGCCAGTTCATGTCGAAATTTTCGCGGTAACCCGAGAAATTAGAAACGACAAGGAGTTCGCGGCAGCCCGTGCGATTGCAAATAGATTCCATCTGCGAAAGCGTTCCAAGCAGGTGTTTGCGGTTTTCGACACTGACGTTTTGAGGTTCGGAGCTCACGCAGCCAAGGATTTCTATTCCTGGAATGACGTTGTAGCTATCGAACCAGTTGTTGAGGGAATCTTCGCGACCGCCAAGCAAAATGGAGCGGTGGCGTTTTTTCGCAAAGATGCGGTAGAAATAATTTATCCAGAACGCGATACGGCGCCAAGCAAGGAGCGCAAGCGGGATAAAGAGGCTGGAGCAAAGCGTGAGAACAAACCAATATCCATCATACGGCAACAAAGCCAAATCCCCATCAAGAACCGGCTGCTGGGTAAAGTAACGGAATAAGTCGTAACCACCGATGGCAAGCAAGTTCAATGGAATCAAGTAACGCAAAAACTTGTCGCCCTTGAGGCTTGACTCGGTGTATTCCCCACGGAAAATCAGGAACACCATGTTCACGATAGCGACAAGCCCCACAAGCCACCAGTCCTCGAACTGTGCAAAATCTAAAATGGAATACTTTACAAAGGAAAAGGAATTCGAAATACCATCGGCAACGCAATCACATGCGCTTTCAGGACCGCACAAATTAACACAATTAGAGGATGCAGCGACACCGCTATCATAGCTCAATGAGAAAAACGCCCACACTGCAATCACGCCCAAGTCCAAGAACATCTTCCAGAACTTCGGAATAAGTCGAGAGAACATGCCCACGAACGCCGCGAACATAATGCCAAACGACACGAGGAAGTTCGGAACAAAGTAAAGGTCTTTGTGCTTTTTCACAAAGATAAGCATCGCCTTGTAAAAATCGACATAGGATCCCCAGCGGCGGGTGCGGCAGCTCTGCCCTTTAAAATGCAAAATGTTCGTGACCGGCGTATAGTAGTTATGGAGTCCCATTTTCTTTGTACGGAAACAGAGGTCCAAGTCTTCGCCATACATAAAGTAGTCTTCGTCAAAGCCGTTCAGCTTTTCATAGACATCGCGACGGATGCAGAAGAACGAACCACTGATGGCATCGACTTCAATCATTTCGTCAGGATCCGCAAACGTCATGTTGTAGCTGGCGAGCGTCTTGCTTTTCGGGAACATCGCCGCAAGGCCAATCGTCTTAGACACAGCAGAAACAATCGTCGGGAACGAACGGCGACAAGCCCACTGGAGCGAGCCATCTTCGTTCAAAATGCGGCAACCGACTGTGCCCGCTTCAGGATGCTCGTCCATGAAATGGAGCATTTCGCGGAAGGCGTTCTTAGAAATAATCGTATCGGGATTGATAAAGAACAGATACGGCTTGGTCGCATGTTTTTCGGCGAGATTGCAGCCCTTGCCAAAGCCCAAGTTTTCCTTGGAATCAATCCATTCCACTTCGGGGAAGAAGTTCTTGATTTCGGGAATAATAGGCTCGTTAGAACCGTTGTCCAAAACAATAATCTGCGAATCGATTCCCTCGCATGCGTCACGAACGGACTTGAGGCAGGCCGGGATAAAGTCGCAAGAGTTATACGAAATGATGATGATTGAACAGGAGAGCATGATTTAGACGAGAGTGGTTAGACGAGAGACGAAAGACGAGAGCGGTTAGTTGGCAGAACTTAGAGCTTAGAACTTAGTAGGCCGTGGTTGGTAGCTAGGTATTAGGGGTTAGGTTTTAAGTGATGGATAATCGCGGCTTCGCCACCATTTAGGAACGAGCGAAGCTCGTGTTACTTTTCCTAAGACCTGTAACCTGAAACCTGTTACCTTTTTAGTCTATCAAGCCAGTCCCAAGCGCAGTTTCAGCACGAGGAAGAAAGCTTCGGAGATGATGCCGCCGCTCATCTTGGAGGTGCCGCGGGTGCGGTCGGTAAAGATGATGGGAATTTCCTTGACGCGGAGGCCTTTTTTCCATATCTTGAATGTAGTTTCAATCTGGAAGCAGTAACCGTCGCTTTTCATCTTGTCGAGGTTCAACGCCTGCAATGCTTCGCGGCGGAAGCACTTGAATCCGCCCGTCGCATCGCTAATCGGGAGTCCCGTCACAAGTCGCGTATAGACATTTGCGCCATAGCTGAGGATTAAACGGCGAAGGTCCCAGTTCACCACGCTGATACGCTGATTCTGGTAGCGGCTGCCGAGCACAAGGTCGGCATCTTCGGCTGTTTCCAAAAAGCGATTGAGGTCGGTCGGAGAGTGGCTAAAGTCCGCATCCATTTCGAATACGCGTTCGTAATCGCGTTCCAAAGCCCACTTGAAGCCCATCACGTAAGCGGAGCCAAGCCCCATCTTGCCCTTACGGCGAATCAAATGGATTCGAGGATTCTTGTCGGCTTCGGCTTGAACCAAATCCCCCGTTCCGTCTGGCGAACCATCGTCAACCACCAGAATTTCGAGGCATTCGTTCTGTTCGAGAATCGCCGACATGATGAGAAGAATATTCTCCTTCTCATTGTAAGTAGGTACAATTACCAAACTCTTAGGAAACGCCATTACAAGTACTCCTTTCTCCTAAATTTACACAAAATTACAGATTGCCAATCGTTTCAGAAACGGGATAGGTTCGCTTTTTGTTGCCGTTCATCATCTCGCCCAAAAGCCCGAGCGAGAAGAACTGGACGCTCATCACAAGCGAGAACGCCCCCGCCAACAAGAGCGGACGCACGTGCATCGCCCCCGTCTGAATCCATTCATAGCCAAAATAGCCGCAAACGCCAAGGCCAAAAAGCATAAACACTAGCCCGATCAGCCCAAAAAAGTGAAGCGGCTTAGAAGAGAAGCTACGCATGAACATCAGCGAAACGAGGTCCAAGAAACCGCTCACCAAACGGGACACGCCGTACTTCGACACGCCATGGACGCGAGCACGGTGAGCCACCGGCATTTCGGTAATGCGGAAGCCCTGCCATTTGGCCATCACGGGAATAAAGCGGTGGTAGTCTCCATAAAGCTGAATAAAGCGGACAACAGAGCTGCGGTAAGCCTTGATGCCGCAGTTGAAGTCGTGCAAACGCTTGCCGCACACAATCGAGACCGTCAAGTTGAAAAGCTTTGACGGAAGCGTCTTGTGCCACGGATCCAAGCGGCGAATCTTCCAGCCCGACACAAGGTCGTAGCCGCTTTCGAGGATTTTAATCATCTTCGGAATTTCGAGCGGGTCATCCTGCAAGTCGCCATCGAGCGTCGCCACATACTTGCCCTTGGCATGAGAAAATCCAAGAGCGAGAGCCGCCGCCTTGCCGCAGTTGAACTGGAAACGATAGGCGCTCATTGCAGAACCCGGACGGATACCGTATTCCTTAGAAAGCGATTCAACCACTTCCCAAGTATTGTCGCGGCTACCATCGTCGATAATGATAACCTCGAACTCCATACCCGTCGGTTCGATGGCTGCCCAAATTTCCTTCATCAACTCAGGAAGATTTTCACTTTCTTCCTTAACAGGGATAACCAAGCTCAAATCCATTACAAAACCTCGAAATTAATTTGCAGCGGGAGCAGACTCGACAGAAGAATAATCATCGACCTTCAGCGATTCATCCGTAATAGCCTCGACTTGCTGGAGGCTTATCGTAAGACGGTTGCGCCCCGGAGCGTCGTAAGACGGGATGTTTTCAAGACCACGCTTTGCGACTTCGATAGCCTTAGCCTTCATGCCTGCAGATGCATACACGTAAGAAGCAGCCCAGTAGTTGCGCCATTCTCTCGGGAACTGGTACATGCCGAGTTCAAGATACTTGGCGGCATCGTTAGCAATGCGTTCCACTTCGTCCTTGTCAGCCTGACGGAACGGCTTTTTAGAAACGAGAGCTGCAATCTTTTCGCGAGCATCGAACGAAATCTGCAAGTAGAGCGAAACATAGCTGCTGAGGAGGCGTTCTGTTTCGGAGTTGATATATGCAGAGCCGTCGCCGAGACCACGGAACTTATAGACGGTATCGATAAGAGCGGCAGTCGTCTTAGCGTCAAATGCATTCGGCTTCGGGTTCAAATCGCCCTTCACTAAGTTGTAAACAAGACCTTCTTGAACCATGTACTTTTCAAGACCCATAAAGTTGGACGTACCGACAGTCGTCGAGATTTCAATCGGGCGGTCCATGTTCTGGAGAGCAAGGTCAATGACCAGCTTGTACTGCGTGAGCATCATGCTGGAGCGGTAGCGCTTAGCCCAATCCGTAAAGGCATCCCAAACTTGGTAGTTCACCTTGAACTGGAGAAGCTTTGCAGAGTCGGCAGAAGAGAGGTATCCTGCGGCTTCCATCTGGTCGATACGATCCTTGAGCTGCGGCTTGAGCTTTTCAGCCTTGCGGACCCAAGTCGAAACCTGATGGTTCGGATTGCTGGCGCTGCTGTTGTCAAGCACCATGTCGTTGTCAATCGTTTCCTTGGTGTAAGAAAGCTTGAGAATCGGCTCGTTCACGAGCATCTGCTTGATGTACCAATCGGTGTTGCCCAAAGAGAGGTTCACCACGCGAACGTCCTTACGGACACCAGCCACTTCCTGAGCGAACCACAGCGGGAAGGTGTCGTTGTCGCCATTCGTAAAGAGGATTGCGTTCGGACGGCAGCTGTTGAGGAGGTTGTATGCATAATCCCACGGCACCCAAAGACCAGAGCGGTCATGTTCGGTGTAGTTCGCAGCGCACGGAACGACAAGCGAAACGAGCACGAGTGCGGCTGCAATCGGAGATGCGAACGCGGCCGTAGATGCTGTCGTTGCAGCAAGCAACACGAGAATGCCTGCGCCGATACCGTAAATCATGCTCATGAAAATGAATGCCGGCGTATAGAAGTAGTCACGTTCGCGAACTTCCATGTGGACTGCTTCGGGGAACGGAGCACGCTGGCCATAGCGGGCGAAGTTTTCTTCAATCTTCTGCCAGTTCTTCCAAGCGACCGTGTTTTCGGCATCGGTGATATTTTTTTCGAATTCTGCAATTCTTGCCGCAGGAGCGTTACGCATGCGGAGGCGTTCAATCGCAAGCTTGGAATGGTCAATCGTCTGACGGAGATCGATAAGGTCGTTCGGGTCAGGAATCGAAGTGATGCCAGCGCCAGCGTTGTTCAAGTCAGCCACGTTGCGGGTCATGACATTCACCCAGTAATCGCGGTCGCGCTGTTCCATGCGAGTGCCATCGGCAAAGTTGATGTAGAACAAAAGACCGAGCGAGCAAAGCGCGTAAAGCACAGAAACAAAGATGCCCACTTGCTTGTTGCGTTTATAGATGTACACGCAGACCGCAACGATAAGACCGTTGAACAGCAGGAAGAAGAAGAGCTGCATCGGAATGTTGTCGCCCATGAACGACATCTGAGTCGGGAACTTGAATCCCAGACGTTCGACAGGCTCATTTTCGGAAGCGTCAAACGTATAGACACCGTTGGCATAGTTCACCCCGCCCACCTTGTACGGCAAGTACTGAGCCATCTGGTAGCCACCATAGCTCATGCTCGGGAAGGAGAGCACCTGGTGAGCAAGCTGCGAACGGCGGTAGAAAGCACGGGAAATCATGCTTTCGGAACCATACTGCTTACGTTCAATGAATGCGTTGAATGCATCCCAGTTCTTAGCGTTGAAAAGGTTGCTGAGCTGGAGGTTGCCCTGTTCGTCGCGGATGTTGAGTTCCGGGTCGTTTTCGTCAATCGTCGGGTTGAGTTCCGAACGGATAGGAATGTAAAGGTGAGTGCTGTAGCCGACCAAAGCAAAGAATGCAAATGCGAGCGAAAGCTTAAATGCCTTGTTCACACGCACAGGGAACTTGGCAGAAATAGCAGGCACAAACACGATTACAGCAAGAGCGATAAGGCAAATAAGCGAAATTTCGATAAATGCCGAAACCATGTAAATAACAGAGCAAAGGAGCGTGCCCGTGATCCAAATAGGAATGCGTTCGACAATCTTTTTCGGCTGAGCGACGAGGAGGAGCACAAACACTGCAGGAACAGTAAGCATCGTGTAGAGGTGAGCGCCCACGCCAAGGAATGCGATATAGCAAATGAAGATGAGAAGCTTGTCGCTGCCTTCTTCGTCACGCTTGTTGTACCATACCAAGCCAAGGTAAGAGACGAGCATGAGGATGAGCATCGCGATGCCATAGACTTCAGCTTCGACGGCGTTGAACCAGAACGTGTCCGAGAACGTGAGGAGGAAGCCCGCCACAAGAGCGGCCGTGCCAAGCACGAACGTACGCATCTTGTCCGAAATCTTTTGAGCAAGAGCGTCAGTCTTAAGAACTGTAGCCAAGAGTTCCCATGCAAAGAGGGCTGTCACATAAACCGTCGCGGCAGAGCTCACGACAGAAATGTAGTTCACGCGTTTTGCAATTTCGCCCACGAACGGGAGGAAGAGAATAACCGCACGAGCGAGGAACACGAAGAACGGCGTTCCAGGAGGATGAGGAATACCTAACGTGTTGGCGCAAGCGACAAATTCGCCGCAGTCCCAAAACGAAACGGTCGGCGCCATCGTCATCATATAGACGATCAAGGCGACAAAACCAGCAATCCCTGCAAAAATGTGTTTATGCCATTTTTCCTTAATTTTCATAGCGATTATGCATCCTTCTTAGTATTGTTTTCAACCATTCCACGCTTCTGCAAGAAGCCTGCAAGAAGACCATTCACAAACGTGCCCGAGGAGTCCGTGCTGAACTTGGCAGCAATCTGGACTGCTTCGGAAATGACGACCTTCATCGGCACGTCAGGAACATACAAAAGTTCGACCATCGCGATGCGGAGCACAATGCGGTCAAGCATCGCCATGCGTTCAATGCCCCAATGGACAGAGCAAGCTTCAATTTCGGAATCGAGTTCAGCCTTGTGGGCCTGCACCAAATCCACAAGCTTCATGCCATACTTTTTCATTTCGTCCGAAATGGCCTGAGCTTCAAGAACGCCCGGAAGGGATTCACCCGCCGTGGCCCCAGAAATTTCCATTGCGTAGAGCAGCTGCATCGCAAAGACGCGAGCCGGTCTATAACTTACTTGTGCCATAATCACTTCCCAATCTGTTTGTAAAGATTAACCATTTCAACTGCGGTTCTTGCCCAGTTGCAACCGAGGTTCCCGGCCTTGAGGCCGGCACGGTTCATCGCCTGATCGACGGTATCCGTCGTGAGAATTCCAAGAATTACAGGAATCTTGCCTTCGGCGGCGAGGGCGGCTATGCCGCTCGTCGAGTTGTTCACGACAACGTCGTAGTGTCCCGTTTCGCCACGGATGATTGCGCCCAAAGCCATCACGGCATCGTACTTGCCCGAATCGACGAACTTGCGGCAGACACCCGGCAATTCAAAAGCTCCAGGAACGTGAGCCACAGCGATATCGTCGCTATCGACACCAAGCGTTTCGAGTTCGCGAACAGCGCCTTCCAAAAGCTTGTCCGTCACCACCTCGTTAAAACGGGCGACGGCTATCGCGACCTTCATGTTAGAACCATTGAGGGAATTTTTGAATTCTTTCATCTTATTTTCCTTCGTCTAAAACTTCGGCTGCGCCATGATCGGCATCGTCAAGGTGGAGATCGTGCCCCATCTTTTCCTTTTTCGTGCGCAGGTAAAAACGGTTGATTTTATTGGGCTTGATTTCGATGGGAACGCGTTCCACAATCTTAAGACCGTAAGCGGTAATGCCCGTCACCTTGCTCGGATTGTTCGTGAGCAGCCGCATTTCGCGAACACCAAGGTCGGCAAGGATTTGCGCGCCCGTGCCATACTGACGCAAGTCGGACTTGAACCCAAGGTGGAGGTTCGCTTCGACCGTATCGAGCCCCTTTTCTTGCAATTCATAAGCGCGGAGCTTGTTGCAAAGACCAATGCCACGACCTTCCTGACCGCGCATATAAAGGAGAACGCCGCCATGCTCGCCAATGAACTTCATCGAAGCTTGGAGCTGGTCGCCGCAATCGCAGCGGAGGCTGCCAAAAATATCGCCCGTGAGGCATTCGCTGTGAACGCGCACATAAACAGGCTTAGAGAAATCAGGATCGCCAGCGACCCAAGCCACATGCTCGACCCCATCGGTCGTGCTGCGGTAAGCGTAAGCCTTGAATTCGCCATACTTGGTCGGCACATGCGGAGAGGCCACGCGTTGCACGAGCTTTTCGGTGCGGAGGCGGTATGCAATCAAATCGCGGATAGAGATAATCTTGAGGTCGAACTTCTTTGCGACTTCCTGGAGCTGCGGCATGCGCGCCATCGTGCCGTCTTCGTTCATGATTTCGATAAGGGCGGCTGCAGGCTGAAGCCCTGCCAAACGAGCCAAATCGACCGCCGCTTCGGTATGACCTGCACGGCGGAGCACGCCCTCTTCTTGGGCGTAAAGCGGAGAAATATGCCCCGGACGGCCAAAGTCGCTCGGCTTGGAATTCGGATCAGCAAGCGCCTGAATCGTCGCTGCGCGGTCGTGCGCAGAAACACCAGTCGTGCAGCCTTCGAGCTTATCGACCATGATGGTAAACGGAGTGCCAAGCATGGACGTATTTTCCGCCGTCTGGCGAGTCAAATTCAATTCGCGACAACGCTTAATCGGGAGCGGGCAGCAAAGCACGCCACGCCCTTCGTGAAGCATGAAGTTCACCTTTTCAGGAGTAATTTTTTCGGCGGCGATAATAAAATCGCCTTCGTTTTCACGGTCTTCGTCATCCACCACAACCAAGAACTTGCCGTTCTTGAAATCTTCAATGGCCTCTTCAATCGTATTAAGCAAGGTCACGTTCCTTTAGATAGTTTTCGATGTATTTGCCCAGCATATCGACTTCGACATTCACCACGGTGCCGGGCACCCAGTTCCTGAGATTCGTGCGGGCTAGAGTTTCGGGAATAATGCAGACGCGGATATAGTCCTCCCCTTTTTCGGCAACCGTAAGGCTAATGCCGTTCAGGGTGATAGATCCACGGCGAATCACATAGCGACGCAAATCCTGCGGCAGAGATAAATCGACTTCGACTCCCGTTTCACGCGGAGTAACTCGCAGAACTTCGGTAGTGCAATCGACATGTCCCATCACAAAATGCCCGCCCATAAAGCTATCGGCACGGCAAGGATACTCCAAATTGACGAGATCCCCGACTTTGGCCTGCTTAAAAGACGTATTCACGACAGTCTGGTGCATAAGGCAGAAGGTCGCTTCGTCTTCGGTGCATTTTTCGACGGAAAGGCAAACGCCGTTATTGGCGATGCTATCGCCTAGCTTGCACGCTTTAAAAAATCCCGGCGACTTCATACGCATAGAAAGCGCATCTCCCCTGTTTTCGAGGGAAATGATTTCGCCGGTTGCTTGAATTATACCCGTAAACATACGCGGGCAAATATAGAAAAAAGGCGAGAGCCGTGCCAACACAAGTATTGCGTTGGCATGGCCGAGCCGCACTATATGCACTCCAAGGGAGTGCCATTTAGCAATTTAGACGAAAGACGACAAACACCCATAAAGCGAGTGATGCACGAAAATTCATTTTCGTATATCCGAGCCGAAGGGTGTTGCACGAAGTGCAAATGCGTAAGCTGAGAGTCGCGGCCAAATTCATTTGGACATGACCGAAGCGAG